>NZ_JBKQOT010000166.1:0-5122 GCF_052145395.1 Roseiarcus sp. | reverse complement strand
ACGCCAGCCAATTATCCAACATGGTTTTGGTTAAATTTGCCACCGGCTTTTCACTAAATTTTGGCAGGAAATGCTTTTCGAGCCGAAGCCGCGTGTCGTAGGCAGTCCTCTCATTTTTCACACTCAGAACTTGAAGGTAATTGGCGGCAGCTTCGCCAACCGTGATTGGTTTTAAAACACGGCCATCGCTTGTTGCTCTGGCCATTGATTTCACTTTTTCCTGAGCCTGAAAGAAGGTTAGGAAGCTCTGTTCGTCAGCGTCGGCATAGTCGTCGGCATGGGCAATGGCCGTGGTCCTCGCACCGCCCTTGCCGTCAGCAACGCGCAAAACCCATGTCCCCGCAGTTTGGTTGCGGCGATAGCCAAGGGAGATGCCGGGTCCAATTCTGACGAAGACAGGCTTCTTGGCGATTGGGAGCTTCAGTCTGTTTGCTCGGTGTTCGAGCTGGTTGTTGCGTATGTTCCTTGCCATGGCCGCTCAAGGAGTTGGTGTCCCGTTTGTGTCCAGTGTACGGGGGCGGAATCAGTCGGTCAACCTCGGATTGATATGGAGGCTTTGCGCAGGTAGAAGCCTACTATCAGAGACTTAGACGGAGCCAGTAGGACTGGCGCGGAGTGTAGTAGTAGCCCTTTCACGGCGAAAACACGGGTTCGAGTCCCGTTGGGCGCGCCAAATGTTCGCCTGAGGCCCAGTCCGATGTCTTGCGATGACCCGGATCCAGGTTTGCTTCGCCGTCACTCGGAAAAGTCCTCGATCCGGAACTCGCTCGCCGCCCGCTCGCCCTTCTCGGCAAGATCCGTTTCGCGCCCGCGCAGCTCCACCCGGCGGATTTTTCCCGACGCCGTCTTCGGCAGCTCTGAAAACTCGATCCGGCGCACGCGCTTATAGGGCGACAGGCGCTCGCGGATGTGGGCGAAGAGCGAGGCGGCCGTCTCGGCGTTGGGCGCGAACCCGGGCGCAAGCGCGACATAGGCCTTGGGCGTGGTGAAGCGAACCGGGTCGGGCGCCGGCACGACCGCGGCCTCCATTACGGCCTCGTGCTCGATCAGAGCGCTTTCGAGTTCAAAGGGGCTGAGCCGGTAGTCGCTCGACTTGAACACGTCGTCGGCCCGGCCGATGTAGGTGACGTAGCCTTCGGCGTCGCGTGAGGCGACGTCGCCGGTCCGGTAGTACGCGCCCTCGACCGGCGCCGCCTCGCCCGTCTCGTTTCCGTAGCCGCGCATGAGGCCCACGGCGCGAGGGCGCAGCGGAAGGGCGATTTCGCCCTGGTCGCTCTCGAGCCCGTCGGCGTCGAGCAGCACGATGCGATAGCCAGGCAGGGCGCGGCCCATCGAACCGGGAATGACCTTCTGGCCCGGCGAGTTGGCGACCATCATGGTCGTCTCGGTCTGGCCGTAGGAATCGCGCAAAGTCAGGCCCCAGGCCCGCCGCACCTGCTCGATCACCTCGGGGTTCAACGGCTCGCCCAACGACAGGATCTCGCGCAAGCCGACCTTCCAGTCGCTTAAGGTCTCCTGGATCAGCATGCGCCACACGGTCGGCGGCGCGCAGAACGTCGTGACGCCGTGGTCCACGAGCGCGTGGAGCGCCGCGCGCGGCTCAAAACGGCCGGCGAGCGCGACCACCGTCGCCGCGGCGTTCCAGGGCGCGAACACGTTCGACCACGCGTGCTTCGCCCAGCCGGGCGAGGAAATGTTGAGGTGCGCGTCGCCGGGCTTGAGGCCGAGCCCGTACATGGTCGTCAGATGGCCGATCGGATAGCTCGCGTGCGTATGGACGACGAGCTTGGCGCGCGCCGTCGTGCCCGAGGTGAAGTAGAGCAGCATCGGGTCGTCGGCGCGCGTCGGCCCGTCCGGCTGAAAGCGCGCGCTGGGGCTCATGAGCGAGGCGAACGGGCGCCAGCCCTCGGGCGCTTCGCCGACGGCGATGCGGATCGCCTTCCTTTCGACGTCGGCGAATTTCCCGGCGTCGGCCCCGTGCGCGACCAAGAACTTCGCCCGCCCGCGTTCGAGCCGGTCGGCGATGTCCGAGGAGCTGAGCTGCGGCATGGCGGGGATGAGGACGAGGCCGAGCTTCATCGCCGCCAGCATCGTCACCCACAATTCCGGCGTCGCGCCGAGCATCATCAACAGGCGGTCGCCGCGCTTCGCCCCGATCCCCCGAAGGCCGTTGGCGAGGCTCGACGACTCGCGGGCGAGTTCGCCGTAGCTGCGAATCTGGACCGTTTCGCCGACGACCTTCAGCGCCGTCTTCGCACCGTGCTGGCCCGCGGCGAGCTCGGAGTCGAACCAGTCCAGGGCCCAGTTGAAGCGCTCCGGCCGCGGCCAGACGAACTGGGTCTTCGCCGCGATGTAGCGGTCGTCGAGATCGAGCAGGAGATCACGGGCCTCGCGAAAGGTCGGCGGTTCGGCGCGCGGAGGCAGGGGCGTGGACAGAGAGGCCATGGCGGGCTCGACAGGAAAGAGGGATCGGCCCAGTTTTAATCCGCCTCGGGCCCGTTGTCAGCGCCGCTTCTTCGGCGCGTACGGATTCTGGCCGCCGGAGCGCATCGACAGCCGGATCGGCACGCCGATGAGGCCGAAGGTCTCGCGCAGGCCGTTGACGAGGTAACGCTTGTAGCTCTCCGGAATGTGCTCGACCGAATTGCCGAACAGGACAAAGAACGGCGGCCGCGCCTTCGGCTGGGTGATGTAGCGGATCTTGATCCGCCGTCCCGACACGGCCGGCGGCGGCGTCGAATCGACGACCGGGCCGAGCCAGCGGTTGAGCCGCCCGGTCGAGATGCGCATGTTCCAGATCTCGTTCGTGGCGACCACCGCCTCGAGCAGTTTGTCGACATGCGCGCCGGTGAGGCCCGAAACCGGGATGACGCGCGCCCCTCGCAACTGCGGCAAAAGCCGGTCGGCCTCCTCACGCAATTCGCGCGCCTTGTCCGACTTGTTGTCGATCAGGTCCCACTTGTTGAGGCCGATGACCAGCGCCCTGCCCTCGGTCTCGACGAGGTCGGCGAGCGACAGGTCCTGCTTCTCGAACGGGATCGTCGCGTCGAGCAGCAGGACCACGACCTCGGCGAACCGCACCGCGCGCAGGGCGTCGGCGACCGCGAGCTTCTCGACCTTCTCACTCACCCTGGAGCGGCGGCGCAGGCCCGCGGTGTCGAACAGCTTTAGCTTGCGCCCGCGCCACTCGGTCTCGATCCCGATCGAGTCGCGCGTGATGCCGGGCTCGGGGCCGGTCAAGAGCCGGTCCTCGCCGAGGATGCGGTTAAGCAGCGTCGACTTTCCGGCATTGGGGCGGCCGAGCACGGCGATGCGCAGCAGCTTGGTCGTGTCGAGCACGCTGCCGTCCTCCTCCTCCTCGCCCAGAACGAGCGGATCGCGCTCCTCCACCTCGTCCGGGTCGAGGCGGGCTGCGGGCGGCAGCGCTTCGACGAGCGCGTCGTAAAGATCGCGCAAGCCCTCGCCGTGCTCGGCGGACAAGGCGATCGGCTCGCCGAGGCCGAGGCCGAAGGCCTCGTAGGCGCCGTCGCGCCCCGCCCCGCCCTCGGCCTTGTTGGCGATGACGAGGATCGGCTTGCCGGCGCGGCGGATGGCGGCGGCGAAATGCCGGTCGGTCCCGGTGATCCCAGCGCGCGCGTCGATGAGGAACAGGATCGCGTCGCAGTCGGTAAGCGCCGTCTCGGTCTGGGCCCGCATGCGGCCAGCCAGCGTCTCCGGATCGCCCTCCTCGAGCCCCGCCGTGTCGACGACGGTGAAGGCGAGATCGTACAGGCGCGCGTCGCCCTCGCGCCGGTCGCGCGTGACGCCGGGCTGGTCGTCGACCAGCGCGAGCTTCCTTCCGACCAGACGATTGAACAAGGTCGACTTGCCGACGTTCGGCCGGCCGATGATCGCGACCTTGCTCATGAAACCGCGGTCACTTGGGGGGGCGGTTCGACGCGACGAGGGCGAGCCAGCGTTCGGCGAGCTGGCGCTCGGTCGGCGAGACTTCCGGGTCGCCGAGCACGTCGTCGAGTTGCTTGCCCGCGTCGTCAGTGTCGCCGCGGCCGATCGCCAGCGCGCCGAGGGTCAGCTTGGCGAGCCGGCGGTAGGGACCATCGGCGGAGGCGAGCGACGTCAGCGCCGCCGTTCCGGCCGCCTCCTCACCGGGAATGTTGAGTTGAAGGAGCGCCGCGCGCAACTTGGCCGCGTCGCGGAACAGGGGATCGACCGAGCCGTTGCCGGCGATGGCCTGAAAGGCTGCAATCGCCGCGGCTGGGTCGGTCGAAGCCTTGGCGCCGGCCTCGGTCATCTGGGCGAGAATGCGGTAGCCCCCGGGCGCATCCGCCGCGAGCTTGGCGAGGCCCCCGAACGCCTCGCTCGGCTTGCCGGCGTCGAAGGCGGCGATCGCCGCCTGGAGCTGCTCGCCTGCCGCCTGAGCGGCCCGCTCCTTCTGATACTCCCAGTAGCGGAATCCGGCCGAGGCGAGCACGATCAGCAGCGCCGCGCCGATGATATAGTTTTGGTACTTCTTCCACAACTCCGCCGCCTTGTCGCGCCGGACCTCCTCGTCGACTTCCTGAAAGATATCAGTCATTTCGTGCTCGATCCGCAGCCGGCGCGCCGCTTTGTTGCGCGTCGCCGGCGAATTCGGGCCCGCCCTAACACAGCGGGACGGGGAAAGCGAGCGAAGGCCGCGCTCCCGTCCCTCGAGGCCGACGACCCTTCCAGAGCTCGAAGCGCCGATCCCCCGCTCTGCCGTTTCCAACTCCGTTTCGAGGGTTTTCAAGAGGTTGCGGCGCTTTTTCCGGACGCCCGTAATGGCCAAGGACGGCGCCGCATTTTCTCGATATTACAGTGTGGAGTACGCCCTACCGGGGAGTTCCGACCACCAGGCGCGCTTGCGCCGGAGACCGCAGGCTTCTCCGCCCCAATCCCCAAGGCCGCCCGCCACGGACGCCAAGCCGATGGGGCGCCCAACCCAAATCAATGCTAACTTTCTGCAACGTTCTCCCATTGCCCGATCGAGCATTTTCAAGGGATTACGCCTGTTCCAAGGCGTCTTGCGAAGGAGCGATGCCTGGCCGTCGAGCGCGCGCCGCGGGGCTCGCAAGCGGTTGCAGGGCGGCGCAACGGGGCCGTA
>NZ_JBKQOT010000165.1:0-3082 GCF_052145395.1 Roseiarcus sp. | reverse complement strand
TTCGGCGCCGCAACCGGCGCGAAGCACACCCGGCGACCAAAGAAACGCCGCCGGGCCGGGAGGAAGGAACAAGGACGCAATGCAGGTTTTAGACCTCTCCCCGGTTGGGCTGTTCCTGTCGGTGGGCCTCGTCGGCAAGGCGGTGATGGCGGTGCTTTTCGTCGCCTCGCTATGGTGCTGGGTGCTGATCGTCGAAGGGATCGTCGCAGTCGTCCGTATGCGCCGCGCCCTGCGGTCCACGCGCGAGGGCGGCGAGACCGCGAAGGCGCTCGCCGGAGTCCTCGCCGCGGGCGAGGCGGAGGCGCACCGGCGCATTCCCGGCGAGACGGTGAGCGAGGTCCGGGCGCGCATCGCCGACGGCATGGCGCGCGCGGCGCGCGAGATTCTCACCCGTGCCGAGGGCGGCTTGCCCAATCTCGCCGTCATTTCCTCGGTCGCGCCGTTCGTCGGCCTGTTCGGCACGGTCTGGGGCATCATGTCGAGCTTCGCCGCGATTTCGCAGGCGAACGACACGAGCCTCGCCACCGTCGCCCCGGGCATCGCCGAGTCGCTGGCGGCGACGGCTTACGGACTCGCTGCGGCGATCCCGGCGTCGATCGGCTACAACCGCATCGGCGCCGCCTTCGCCCGCCTCGGCCAGGAGATGGCGTCTTTCGTCGAGGAGCGCGCGATCGGGCTCATTTCCCGCCCGGCAGAAGTGGCGCGCGAGGCGAGCCAACGCCGCCGCAGCGAGGCGCCGTGATGGCGATGACTCCGCGGAAGATCGGCGAGGGCCTCTATCAGCCGCTGGCCGAGATCAACGTCACGCCGCTCGTCGACGTGATGCTGGTGCTGCTCATCATCTTCATGGTGACGGCGCCGATGCTGGCGGCCGGGATCAAGGTCAACCTGCCGGGCGCAAAGACCGCCCAGCCGCTCGAATCCAAGGATCCGGTGATCGTCGCCGTGACCAAGGACGGCGCCGTGTCGGTCGGCAAGGACGCCGTGTCGCGTGACGATCTCGTCGCCGTGGTCAAGGCGCGGCTCGCTAATTCCAACGGCGTGGTGCAATTGCGCGGCGACAGGGATGCGTCTTACGGCGACGTCGTGTCGGTGATGGACGACCTCGCCGCGGCGGGCATGAACCACATCGCGATCGTGGCGAGCGGGCGGCGCGCCGCTTCCGCCCCGGCTGAGCCGGCCCCGAAGCCATGACCGACATTGCGCTCGGCGGGCGCACGTTCGATCCGCCGACTTTTCAGCCGTCATGGCTGCGACCGGCGGTTGTCGCCGTGGTCGTCGCGTTGCACGCCGCCGCGCTTTCGATGCTGCCTTACTTGGCGTCGAAGCCACCCGATCGGCCGAAGGACGTGATTCTCGACGTCGAGCCTCTGCCGCCTCCGCCGGATGAGCAGGCACAGCCGAAGCCGCCGGAAGCCGCGGCGGAACCGTCGCCCCTGGGGGCGCCGCCTCCGCCGCCTCAGGACGTCGCGCCCTCGTCGCCTCCGCCTCCGGTCGCGGTTGCGCCTCCGCCCGAGCCTGCGCCTCCGCCTCCGGTTGTGGTTGCGCCGCCGCCCGAACCCGCGCCGCCGCCGCCGGTCGTGGAGACGCCCCCGCCCGAATCTGCGCCGCCGCTGCCGGTCGAAAAGCCGGCGCCTCCGCCCGCGCCGGTCGAGCTTCAGCCGACGAAGCCGCCGCCGCGCGTCCAGCCGCCGATGGCCGTCGTGGCGAAGCCCGAACGGCCGAAGCCCCAGCCGGTCCGACCGAAACGCGCCGAGGCGGAGACGAAGTCCGAACGGGCGACCAAGGCCGAACCGCCCGCGGCCGAGCGCGCGCGTCCGGCCGCGGCGTCGTCCCCTCCGGTCGGCGTCGCCTCGCAGTCGGCCTATATTTCGGCCATGGCCGCTGCGATCCGCAGCCGACTCTTCTATCCGCCGGCGGCGCGGGGGCGCGGCGCGAAGGGCGTCGTCGGCGTCGCCTTCACCATCGGCCCCTCGGGCGCCCTCTCGTCCTTCTCGATCACCCGCTCGTCCGGCGATGAAATCCTCGACGCCGCGGCGCGGACTCTGGTCTATTCGGCCCATTTCCCGCCGCCGCCCGGCGGCTCGGCTCATGTCTCGACGAGCTTCAACTATGACCCCCGCTGACGCTCCGGTCCTCACAGCGCTCGTCCTCGGCTCGGGCGGCGGCGGCGGCGTGCCGCAGTGGAACTGCAACTGCCGCGTCTGCCGCCTCGCCTGGGACAGCGATCCGCGCGTGAAGCCGCGCACCCAGTCGAGCCTCGCGGTAAGCGCCGACGGCGAGCGCTGGCTGCTGCTCAACGCCTCGATCGACCTGCGCCAGCAGATTCTTGGGACGCCCGCGATGCAGCCGAAAGGCGAGGGCCGGCATTCGCCGATCGCGGCCGCGCTGCTCACCAATACCGATGTCGATCATGCGGCGGGACTGCTCGCCTTGCGCGAGCGACAGCCTTTCACGATCTGGGGCACGCGCGCCACGCTCGACACGATCGGCGCGAACCGGATTTTCGACGTCGTGAGTCCCGACCTCGTTCCCCGGCGCGCGGTCCGCCTTGGCATGCCGTTCGAGCCGCTCCCGGGCCTCGCCCTCGAACTCTTTCCTGTTCCGGGAAAGGTGCCGCTCTGGCTCGAAGAGGGCGAGGTGAAGACCGACGCCATCGGCGAGGGGACGGTCGGCGTTGCGGTCGAGGCCGGCGGACGAAGGCTCGTCTATGCGCCGGGCTGCGCCGGCGTCACCGACGACCTGCACAAGCGCATCGAAAAAGCGCACGCGCTCTTCTTCGACGGCACGCTGTTCACCGACGACGAGATGATCGTGAACGGCCTCGGCGACAAGACGAGTCGCCGCATGGGCCACATGCCGGTCTCCGGCCCCGGCGGAACGCTCGAAGGGCTCGCCCGCCATGCCCACGTGCGCCGCATCCTCATCCACATCAACAATTCCAACCCGATCCTGGTCGAAGGATCTCCCGAAGAACAACACGTGAAGGCGGCCGGCTGGGAGGTCGCCTATGACGGAATGGAGGTTGCCCCATGAACAAGCATGTCGCGTCCGAACCGTTGAGCCCCGAGGCGCTGGAGGC
>NZ_JBKQOT010000164.1:0-13074 GCF_052145395.1 Roseiarcus sp. | reverse complement strand
GGCCGGTGAGCCCAAGGAGACGAAGAGTCGCGCTTCATGCCCTTGAGAATGCGCGATTCTCGCCCTCACGCCAAAACCAAACTGCCGTTTCTAGGTTGATTACAAGATAGAGACCATTGGCTTGTCGGACGGGGACAGCAAGGAATTTCTCTACGACGTAAGCTCCTTCGCCAACGCGCGCGGCGGATATCTTGTCTTCGGGATGGAAGAAGTGAACGGGCTACCGACGAAACTTGTAGGGCTACCGAAGATCGACCCCGATAGGGAGATTCTTCGTCTCGAACAGATTGCTCGCGACGGAATACGGCCGCCGATAACCGGGCTTCAGACTGCGGCGGTCAAGCTGTCAACGGGCAACCGCGCCATCGTCATGCGAATTCCGAAAAGCTGGAATCCTCCGCACCAAGTCACATTTCAGAAGGCGTTTCGGTTCTATTCACGCGATAGTAACGGTAAATATCAAATTGATGTCGATGAGCTGAGATCAATCTTCGTCTTGTCCACATCGGCCGCCGAGTCGATGAGGCTCTTTCGCATCGACAGGATAGGCAAAGTCATTAGCGGGAACACCCCTGTCAAACTGGATGCGGGTGCAAAGGTGATTGTTCATCTGTTGCCGCTTTCGGCGTTTACTGCGCCGCAGCAAATCGATGTTCAGCACCTTTGGGGCAATCACGCGCCACTCGTGGGCGTTCTGGGGGGTGGAGGCTCGCCGACGATGAATCTTGACGGCGTACTTCTCGCGTCGCTAAACAGGCCCGCAGCCCGCTACGCCCAGGTATTTCGCAACGGCTGCGTTGAAGTCGTAACGGGATTTTCCGGCGAGGCCAATAGCCTAAACAGCCTGCCTTGCCCCGCGTTCGAAACTGCGTTCATCGAGCATCTTTACAGGGGAAAGCAGCTTTTTGGAAGTGTTGGGGTGTCACCACCCGTCGCCGTTATGTTCACAATGATCGGCGTCGAGGGGTGGAACATCGCAACGAAGTGGGGGTCGTCCGCTGCCCAATTCGACCGCGATCCGGTGATAATTCCCGAGCTTGTCATCGATACGTTTGATGGCATCGTTCAGAACGAAATAAAGCCGGTTCTCGACATGGTTTGGAATGCCGCGGGTTCGGTCGGATCGCCCAACTACGACCAAAATAGCCAATACAGACGCTAGCGCGGCCAAAGGCCGCTTACCTTCCCATTTGTGCCGGCCGCGGTCGCTATCTGCTACGTCCGCAATACGTCGATACGCGACGTTCAATCGCTCCAAACGAATGGTCGCAACGGGTCGACTCCGGTCCTGCGATCCGCGATCCAAGAGGCGCCTCGTGTTCGGTTCCGGTTCGAACCCCTGGTCGGCTTGATTTTCTGTTTTGGCGGCAAGGGGCTAACTCTCCATTCGCGGCGAGGGCGACAGCGCGATTTCGTGATTGCGGAAAAGCAGAAAGCGCGGTATGATCTGATCATGCGAAGATCACACACGGCGCGTTGGAATTCGAGGGCTTCCGGGACGGGACGCGGCTCACCTCAGGGATGGGCCGCAGGATAAATAAAAATCGTGCGGCTTCGCGCGTAACCCATTGAAAATGCGCATTCCGGACGAGAGAATCCAAGGAATTCCAAGACAATCCAAACGTGATTTCGGCGGGTTTTTGCGGAGCTACGGGCCACGGCTGCGGAGGCCCAAGAAAATCCAAATGTCATTGGCGGGGCAGGCGGTTCGGTCTCGATCCGGGTCTTCGGCATCGCCGGTCGAGAGGTGACGCCGCCATGCAAGGCTTCGGCCGACGACGCCCTCTTTCGCCGGGCGCGAAGACCGTCCATGTTCGCGCCAATCGTCCCTGAGACAAGGATGCGAGCCGCCCATGACCGTTTCCTCCTCCCGCGCCCCGACCCTCGACGCCGTCGTCGCCGCCCACGCGGCGTTGCGCGCCAAGCATCCGCTGGTTCAGGCGCTGACCAACGCCGTCTCGACCAACTTCGTCGCCAACGTGCTGCTCGCGGCCGGCGCGGTGCCGGCGATGGTCGACAATCCGGAGGAGGCCGCGCTCTTTGCCGGCATTGCCGATGCGGTGCTGATCAACCTTGGCACGCCGACCGCGGCGCAGGTCGAGTCGATGCGCCTTGCCGCCGCCGCGGCTGAGAAGGCGGGGAAGCCCTGGGTGCTGGATCCGATCGCGGCCGGCGGCCTGCCGTGGCGGGGCGCGGTCGCGGCGGAACTCTTGCAATTCAGGCCGGCGATCGTGCGCGGCAACGCGTCCGAGATCATCGGCCTCGCCGGACTTGGAGGCGGGGGGCGCGGGGTCGATTCGTCGGCCGATCCGGCCGCGGCGGTTCCGGCCGCCGCCGATCTCCTCGCCCATGCGGCGGCGGTCTCGGCGTCGGGTCCGGTCGATCACGCGGTCGGGCGGGTCGGCGGGGCTGTCGTGCTCGTCAGGATCGGCGGCGGCAGCGCGTTCCTGACGCGGGTCACGGCGACCGGCTGCGCGCTCGGCGCGCTCGCGGCGGCCTATGCCTCGGTCGCCCCGGATCCCTTGACCGGCCTCGTCGCGGCGCATGTCCATTTCGCCGTCGCCGCGGAACTGGCCGAGGCGGGCGCCAAGGGGCCGGGCAGCTTCGCCGTCGCCTTCGTCGACGCGCTGGACGCGGTCGACGAAGTTTTGCTCAGGCGTCACGCGAAGATCGAGCCGGCGGTCGCGGTCGGCTGAGCGCTCAGGCGACAGGCGGCGAACTCGGACGGGTCGTGCGATGAGATGAGTTTCACCTCGTCGCCGTGACGGGTCGCAAGCTCGCGCAGTCGCTTCTGGTTGGCGAAGCGCGCGCGTTTGTCGACATTCACCAGCGACTCGAACGCCCGGATTCCGACCGGCGCGACGCCGCCCTCGGGCGCGACCTCGGCATGAGCAGCACGTCGTCGCGCGTCCCCGGCAGCGCCCGTACGCACGTGAACCCGAACCAGTCGTCGCCGCCGACCTCGATCGGGTCCCAACGGGCGACCTCATCGAGCTGGACGCGGCGATAGCGCTCGCGCTCCCGCCACGTGGGGTTTTTGGCGGCGCGCAGTTCGACGGCGTGGACATGCACCGTCGCCGCGGGAAAGTCGGCGAGGCCGCCGGCGTGGTCGAAGTCGAGGTGGGTCGGCACGATGTGGCGGACGTCGTCGATGCGGAAGCCGAGGTCGGCGATCTGACGCAGCGCCGTCTCGGCGACCTGGAGCCGCGGCCGCGCGAGCGCGTTGAAGAGGACTCCCAGCCGCCCGGGATCGGCGACGTCCTCCACGCCGAGCCCGCTGTCGACGAGGATGAACCCGTCCTCGCCCTCAATCAGCAGGCAGTGGCAGCACATCGGCGCGACCGCCCAGGGGCCGCCTTTTCCGCCGAAGAGCCCCCCGCCGCGCGGGCATAGGGTCCCGCAGTTGAGATGGTAAACTTTCATTAGCGCGTTCTTTATCCGAGAGCCGCTCCGGGTCCTAGCGCGGGGCCGCATGTTTGCGCGCGCCATGGGAACGATCCCTGCGTTCGGCGGTTTCACGTTCGGGGGCGCGAGCATGAAAAGGACAAATCATGGCCAAGGAATCGCACACCAAGGCAGCAGAGCATCACGAAACCGCCGCCAAGAGCCATCGGACTGCGGCGGAGCATCATAGTCGTGGCGAGCACGGCAAGGGCCTCGAGGAATCGAGCAAGGCCCACGGCCATTCCAAAACCGCCCACGAGCATACCGAGAAGGCGCATGGCGAGAGCCAGCGCGCAAAGTAAAGAGCCAAAGCCGGCCGGGGCCGCAAGTTCGCGGCCCCGTTCCACTTTCTAAGCCAGCAGCGGCGGGAGAGGGGCTTGCGATCGAGCCGCTGCTGGAGCTTCGAGCGATCCGATCTGTCCAGATCGGGATTGGGCATCATAATCCTCTAAGTCCATAAGGGCGGGCGTCCCGTCGTCGCATGTCGCTGCGGCGGGGGACGATGCGCCTGTTCAACGCTGAGGCGCTCCGCCGTCTGGCGCGCGTCATGCTGCGCTGGTAGCGTCGCGTCGGCCAAAAAATGGGAGGGTGGTGGTGTGCGAGATGTGTGAGGGAAACGCGGTCGGGCGGCGCGATCTCTTGAGATTCGGGGCGGGGGTTTTCGCCGCCGCGGCCTTCGCCGCCGCGATGCGGCCGGCTTATGCGGCGGAGGGCGCGCCGACATCGCTGACCTCCGACCAAGCGCTCGCCGAGCTCAAGGCGGGCAACGAGCGCTACATGAGCCACCCTGAGGTCTGCTCGCTTGACCTCGCCAAGCAGCGCGAGCAGGTCGCGGGCCATCAGGCGCCCTGGGCGACCATCATCGCCTGCTCCGACAGCCGCGTTCCGCCCGAGTTGGTCTTCGGCGGCCACGGCCTGGGCGAGCTGTTCGTCGCCCGCAACGCCGGCAATCTCGTCGACACCGCGACGCTCGGCACGGTTGAATATGGCGCGGCCGTGCTCGGCTCGCCGCTGATCGTCGTGCTGGCGCATACGAACTGCGGCGCGGTCAAGGCGGCCTGCGACGTGGTGCTCAAGAACGCGACCTACCCCGGCGCGATCGGCACAATGATCGAGCCCATCCTGCCGGCCGCGCTCGCCGTGCGCGGCGAATCGGGCGATTACGTCAACAATACCGCGAAAAGAAGCGCGCTTCGCACGGCCGAGCGGCTGCCGGCTGCGAGCACGCTGATCTCGGGCCTTGTCAAGGACGGCAAGCTGAAGATCGTCGCCGGGATCTACGACTTGCAGAGCGGCGCCGTGACCTATCTGAGCTGACCGGTCCTCGCCCGCCCTGTAAGCTTGCGGCGAGCGAATCGGACGGGGCGACAGATGGACAGGCAGGGGGGCGCCTCAGCGCGGCGCCGCGCGGAGCAGGCGAGCGATCCGGGCTCTCTCGCGGATTTCGTGGCGATCGACTTCGAGACGGCGACCTATCGCGCCGACAGCGCCTGCTCGGTCGGGCTCGTCAAGATCGCGGGCGGCCGGATCGTCGAGACCGCCGTCCATCTGATCCGGCCGCCGACGCGGGAATTCCGCTTCACCTTCATTCACGGTCTGACATGGAAGCATGTGGCGGAAGCCGATGACTTCGGGACATTGTGGCCGAAGATTTCCGTCCTTCTCGATGGCGCCACGTTTCTCGCCGCCCACAACGCATCGTTCGACCGCAACGTGCTGAACGCCTGCTGCGCCGCCTACGGGCTGAGCGCGCCGGCGCTGCCGTTCCGGTGCACGGTGCAACTGGCGCGCCGGACCTGGGCCATATACCCGACCAAGCTGCCCGACGTCTGCCGGGAACTCGGCATCGCCCTCAACCACCACGAGGCCCTGTCAGACGCGCTCGCCTGCGCCGCGATCGTGCTGGCCGCGGCGACGAATTAGGGCAGATCGCTGCCCCGTACAGGCGACCAAGCCGGTCAGCCGCAGAAATAGTACGGCTGGTCGAGGTCGGCGATCAGGCCGGGCTCCGTCGGGCGCCATCCCAGCCATTCCCGTGTCAGCGCGCTGGACGAAGGCGTGTCGACCCCGGCGAACATCGCGAACCAGCCGAAATGCTCCGCCGCCTTCTCGGGCGTCACGCTGACGACCGGGATATCGAGCCGTTTGCCGATGGTCGCGGCGATGGCCCTGAACGGCACGCCCTCCTCGGCGATCGCATGATAGCGTCTCCCGGACTCTCCATTCTCAAGGGCGAGGCGGTAGGCGCGCGCGGCGTCGAGCCGGTGCACGGCCGGCCAGCGGTTGAGCCCGTCGCCGACATAGGCCGACGAGCCCTTTTCGCGCGCGATGGCGACGAGACGCGGCACGAAACCGTGGTCGCCCTCACCGTGCACGGTCGGCGGCAGGCGCACCGCCATGGCGCGGACTCCGAGAGGCGCGAAGGCGAGCGCGGCCTCCTCGGAGACGCGGGGAAATCCGCCCGGCGGCCGCACCATCTCTTCCGTCGAGACCTGCCCGGGACGAAGGAGCGCCACGCCCGAGGTGGCGATGAACGGCCGCTCGGAGTTGGCGAGGGTTTCACCGATCGCTTCGATGGCGCGCTGGTCGATGGCGCTGCTCTCCACGATATTCGCAAAGTCGTGGATGAAAGCGCAGTGGATCACGCCGTCGGACCCGGCCGCGCCGCGCCTGAGGCTGTCGAGATCATCGAGCGAGCCGCGATGGACCTCGGCGCCGGCGGCCTCGAGTTTGTCGGCCGCGGCGTCCGAACGCGCGAGGCCGACGACCGAATGCGGGGCGCCGATCAATTCCGCGACGACGGCCGAGCCGACAAAGCCGGTGGCGCCGGTGACAAAGATGCGCATGGGTCTCTCCTACCTGTCTTGTCGCGCCGTTCAGCCGGCGAAATAGCCGGGCTGATCGATGTCGGCGATGAGCCCGGGCTCCTTCGGCGCCCAGCCGAGAAGGGCGCGCGTGCGCGCGCTCGACGTCGGCGCGTCCCAGCCGGCGAAGCCCCCGAACCAGCCGAAGTGGCTCGGAGCCTCATCGGGCGCTACACTCACGACCGGGACGTTCAACAGTCGGCCGATCGCCGACGCGATGTCGCGGAACGGAATGCCTTCGTCGGCGATGGCGTGGAAGGGTCCGCCGACAGCCCCACGCTCGATCGCAAGGCGATAGACGCGCGCCGCGTCGAAACGGTGGACGGCGGGCCAGCGGTTGAGCCCTTCGCCGACATAGGCGGAGACGCCCTTCTCGCGGGCGATGGCGTGGAGCATGGGAACGAAACCGTGCTCGCCGAGGCCGTGCACCGTGGGAGGAAGGCGGACGGTCGCCGCCCTGAGCCCGCGCTTGGCGAGTGCGACGGCTGTCTCCTCGGAGGCGCGCGGATAGGCGTCGGAAGCCGGAACGGCCGGGTCTTCCTCCGTGGCGATCGATCCCGCCGCCTTGATCATGACGCCCGAGGTGACGAGCAGCGAGCGATCGGAGCCCGCGAGCGCTTCGCCAAAGGCTTCGATCGCGCGCCTGTCGATCGCGCAGTTCTCGGCGAATTTGGAGAAGTCGTGAATGAAGCCGCAATGGATGACGCCGTCGGCCTGAGTCGCGCCGCGCTTGAGGCTTTCGAGATCCTCGAGCGAGCCGCGATGGACCTCGGCGCCCGCGGCGGCGATTTTTTCGGCGTTGGCGTCCGAGCGGGCGAGGCCGAGGACCGAATGGCCGGCGCCGATCAGCTCCGCAACGACGGCCGAGCCGATGAAGCCGCTCGCGCCAGTGACGAATATACGCATGAAGCCGTCTCCAGGGTTGGACGGCCTCATGATGCGCTGCTATTCTATCCCGGTAAATGTGTGATCTTATAGAGGTATAATGACTAACAGGATGAGCGCGGCGGCCGTCGACGCCAATCCGCTCGGCGCCTATCTGAGGGACCGTCGGGAAAAGCTCGATCCCGCCGCGCTTGGCTTCGCCCTCACGCGGCGCCGCACGCCGGGCCTCAGGCGCGAGGAGGTGGCGCAGCGCGCGGGCGTGAGCGCGACTTGGTACACTTGGCTCGAGCAAGGCCGGGGCGGCGCGCCTTCGGCCGACGCGCTCGACCGGCTTTCCGGCGCGCTGATGCTGACCGAGGTCGAGCGCGAGCATCTTTTTTTGATCGCGCTCGGCCGCCCGCCCGAAGTGCGTTACCAGGCGGTCGAAGGGGTCACGCCGCGGCTGCAGCGGGTGCTCGACGCGCTGCCCTTGAGTCCGGCCCTCATCAAGACGGCGATGTGGGACATCGTCGCCTGGAACCGCGCCGCGGAGGCGGTGCTGACCGACTATGGCGCGCTCGAGGCCCATCAGCGCAACGTCCTGCGCATGATGTTCTGCGAGCCCAGGGTGCGCGAGCGGCAGTTCGACTGGGAGAGCGTCGCCCGCTTCGTGGTCGCGGCGTTCCGGGCCGACGCGGCGCGCGCCGGCGCCGTCGAGGCGGTGAAGGCGCTGGTGGACGAGCTTTCCCGCGCAAGCCCCGACTTCGAGCGGCTGTGGCGCGACAACGACGTCCAGAGCCACGGCGGAGGGGCGAAAACGATGCGCGACCCGCTGGGCGGCACGCTCTCGATGGACTATTCCGCCTTCGCCGTCGACGGCCGGCCGGACCTGGCCATGGTGATCTATAACCCGGCGACCCCGGAGGACGCCGAGCGGATGAGAGCGCTGATCGCGGCTCGGGAGGGTTGAGGGCCTGCTGGGCGGCGCCGCAGGCCTGCTTGTAGGACGGGCTCGCTGAGCCCGCCGATGCGGTCGGCGACCTAGAGCATACACGCATCGCGTAGCGCGGCGGCCACGTCGGCTCGCCGTCGTCAAGCGCCGTTCCGGTGCTCCTTCGCTTTCGCTGCGGCCCTCCGGGTGACGACGCCTATCCGACGCGGGCTCCCCTTGACTCCTTCCCCATATCGGCTCAAAACAAGAACAAAGTGAGTACGAAAACGGACGTGGAAACCGAATGTCGCCGAGCGGCAGGGCGGAGGCGGCGCGTTTGCGCCGCGTCATCGCCGAAATCGAAGCGAAAGCGGGCTTTTCGCCCGCCGCCGAGGCGCGGCACCCTCGGCGCGCGCCGCTCGCGCGCGCCTTCGATTTCGCGCTCGGCGGCGGCCTTTCCGAGGACGGCCTGCATGAGATCGCCCCGGCCGCGCCTGCCGACGGGCCGACGGCGATGGCTTTCGCGCTCGCGCTCGCGGCGCGCTTTCTCGACCGCCGGCCGGCCTCGGCGCTGCTGATCGGCGAAAGCTTTGCGAGCCTCGAGGCGGGCGCGCTCTATGGGCCGGGCCTCGTCGCCCACGGGCTGCCGCTCCACCGCCTCGTGTTCGTCTCCGCTCCCGACGCCGCCTCCGCCTTCTGGGCGATGGAGGAGGCGCTGAAATGCGGCGCCCCCGCTGCGGTGGTGGCCGAGATCTGGAACCTAAAGAGCTACGGACTGATGGCCTCCCGCCGCCTCCTGATGGCCGCGCGAAAGGGCGGGACGCCGGCGCTTCTCGTGCTGGCGAGCGCCTACGGCCAGGCGGAAAAACTTTCCACCGCCGCCGTGACGCGCTTCGAGATCGCCGCCGCGCCGAGCACGAAAAGCCCGGCGGCGGCGGGACGCGACCTGCCAGGGCCGTTCGCCTGCACGGCGCGGCTCGTGAAGGCGCGCGCGACGGGGGAGGCGATTGGAGACGCGGTCGATAGCCCGTCGACAGACGGGCGTTCTTCCGAACGCCCCATAGCCCGTCGACAGACGGGCGTCCTTCCGGACGCCCTATTGGACCGCGTCGGCCGCGATCAGCGATCGCGGCGCCAGACGCATGACCCAGCCCGGGCGGTGCGGCTCGAATGGCGGTACGAGGAGAGGACTTTTGACGACCCGGCGATTTCTCTCGCTCTGGCTGCCTCGTCTGGCGACCGACCGCGCGCGGCGTCTGAGCGCCGTTGATCGGACCCTGCCGCTTGCGGCGGTCGCCAGGATCAGCAAGGCCGAGCGCCTTGTCTGTGTCGACGCCGCCGCGGCGCGGCTCGGCCTGACCGTCGGCCTGTCGCTTGCGGATGCGCGCGCGCGTCATCCCGCCCTCGTCGTCGTCGAGGCGAATCCGATGGAGGAACGGCGGCTCCTCGAGCGGATTTGCGACTGGGGCTCGCGCTACACGCCGCTCGCGGCGCTCGATCGTCCCGACGGTTTGATGCTCGACATTTCCGGCGTCGCGCATCTCTTTGGGGGCGAGGCGGGGCTCGTCGAGGACGCCCAAGCGCGCCTCGCCGCGCAGGGGATCACCGTGCTCGCCGGCGTCGCGGACAACCCGCGCGCGGCTTTTGCGCTCGCCCGCTTCTCGGGGCAGAAGATCGCGCCGGAAGCCTTAAGCGAAAAAGCCTTCGCCAAACTCTTCCACGACCTGCCGCTCGCAGCCCTTGGCCTCGACGAGAAAACCGTCGCCGACATGGCGCGGGCCGGCCTGAGGCGCATCGGCGACGTCGCGTTGCGTCCGCGCGCGCCGATCACGGCGCGGTTCGGGGCGCTGCCGGTCGCGCGTCTCGATGAGCTCAAAGGCCTTCAGCGCGTCTCGATCGCGCCGCGCTTCGCCCCACCGGATTTTCTCGCCGAGCGGCGGTTCGCCTCGCCCATCCAGACGGTCGAGGCGATCGAGGTCTCCTTGCAGAAGCTCGCCGACGACCTCGTCGTGCTGCTCGAGCGGCAGGCGAAGGGAGCGCGGCGGGTCGAGCTTTCCCTCTATCGCGTCGACGGCGCCGTGCGCCGCATTGCGGTCGGCGCCTCGCGGCCGCTCAACGAAGCCCGGGCGATCGTGCGGCTCTTCGCCGAAAAGCTCGCGAGCCCTCACGAGGACGCGATCGACGCCGGCTTCGGCGTCGACCTCATGCGCCTTGCGTGTCTGACCGCCGAGCCGCTCGCGCCGTCTCAAAGCCAGATCGAGCGCGCGCACGAGGCCGAACGCGCCCGTGCGCTCGCCGACCTCATCGATCGCTTGAGCGCGCGACTGGGGGCGCACGCGGTGACGCGGCGCGGCCTCGTCGAGGCGCACCTGCCCGAGCTCGCCGAGGCGGCGGCGCCGGCGATTTTTGATGAGACGCGCAGGCGCGGGGAGGGGAGTGCGCCCCTTCTCCCTCAGGGAGAAGGGGTCGCGCGACCCCCGGACTTGATCCGGGGGGCGACCGAGGAGGACGAGCAACGCGCTCCCGCGCGGCCCCTGCGGCTCTTCGTCCGCCCCGAGCCGATCGATGCGCTGGCGGAGGTGCCCGACGGGCCGCCTTTGCGCTTCCGCTGGCGGCGCGTGCTGCATGACGTCGCCGCCATCGAGGGCCCCGAGCGTATCGCGCCGCCCTGGTGGCGCCGCGAGGGCGGCCCGACGCGCGACTATTTCCGCGCCGAGGATTCTCAAGGCCGCCGCTTCTGGCTCTACCGCGAAGGCCTCTGGGGCCGCGAGACGAGCCGCGCGAAATGGTTCGTGCACGGGGTGTTCGGCTGATCCCTTCTCGCGTCTCGGTCCGCCCGAAGGAACGCCAGCGCCGAGACCTGCGTTCTTGAGGCGGCGACGCGAAGTCGCCAGGGGCGCAGAAGGAGACATAAGCCCGTGACGACGATCCTGATCATCCTGCTCATCATCATCCTCCTCGGCGGCGGGGGCGGCTACTACGGTTACCGAGGCTACGGCGGCCCCGGGCTCGGAGGCGCGCTTGGCCTCGTGGTCATTGTCCTGGTCGTATTGTGGCTTCTGGGGGTCTTTGCCGGCGGCGTTCATACGGGAGTGTAACGACCTCTTTGGACGAACGGCCTTCGACGGCTCGCCCCGGGAAGGAGCGTCGGAATGATGACTGAAGCTTCTCAACTCGTCCTGGCTGGCGCGTTGGTCGTGGCCGCGCTCGCGGTCGCCATCGCTACGCTGTAGCGATCATAGGAGCGCTCGCGCCATGAGCGAGGCGTAGCGCCTCAAGACACGACGGCCCGCGTCTTGACTCTGCCTGCCTTTCGATCCAAAACGGGAACAAAAATTGAACAGGCGCAGTCCAGACCGGCTGTCGCCTTTCCTCGCGTGCAACAGGCAGGGGTCCGTGATCCGGCTTGAGCCCCGTTTCGCCGAGCTCTCGGCGATGACGAACTTTTCCTTCCTGCGCGGGGCTTCGCATCCGGAGGAGATGGTCGCGCGGGCGGCGCAGCTGGGGCTCGCAGGTCTCGGAATCGCCGATCGCAACACGCTCGCCGGCGTCGTGCGCGCGCATGTGTTCGCGCGCGAGAACCGGACGGCGATGGAAGGCATGCGGGTCGTTCCCGGCGCGCGGCTTTCCTTCGACGACGGAACGCCGGACCTCGTCGCCTATCCGAGGGACCGCGCGGCCTACGGCCGCCTCTGCCGCATCCTCACCGCAGGCAACCTGCGCGCGCCGAAGGGCGAGTGCTGGCTTCGCCTCGATGATCTGCTGGAGCATGGCGAAGGGCTGCAGGTGGTGGCGATGCCACATTCCACGCAGAGCGAAAGCCAAGTCCTGAAACGTCTCCGCGACGCCTTCGGCCCGCGCCTCTGGATCGGCGCGAGCCTGACTTACGGCGAGGACATGCGCGGGGCGTTGGCGAAGCGCATGGGCCTGGCCAGGAAACTGGACGCGCCGCTTCTCGCTGCCAACGACGCGCTCATGCACGCGCCCGAGCGGCGCCCGCTCGCCGACATCGTCGCCTGCATCCGCGAAGGCGTGACGCTGGAGGCCGCCGGAAAGCTCACGCAGGCCAACGCCGAGCGGCATCTCAAAAGCCCGCGCGAGATGGCGCGCCTGTTCGCCGAGGCGCCGGAGGCGGTCGAAGCGACAATCCGCTTTCTCGACGGACTCGCCTTCAGCCTCGACGAACTGGCGCACCGCTATCCCGAAGAGCTGCGCGAAGGCTACGCGACGCCGCAGGCCGCGCTCGAAGCCTTCGCGTTCGAGGGCGCCAAGGCGCGCTACCCTGAAGGCGTTCCGGAGCGCGTGCGCGAGGCGCTGGCCCACGAGCTTGTGCTGATCGCCACGCTTGACTACGCGCCCTATTTCCTCACCGTGCACGACATCGTGCGCTTCGCGCGCTCGCGCGGCATTTTGTGCCAGGGCCGCGGCTCGGCCGCCAATTCGGCCGTCTGCTTCTGCCTCGGGATCACCGAGGTCGATCCGGCGCGCTTCGATCTGTTGTTCGAGCGCTTCGTCTCGCCCGAGCGCAACGAGCCGCCGGACATCGACGTCGATTTCGAGCACGAGCGGCGCGAGGAGGTGATCCAGTACATCTATCAGCGCTACGGCCGCGAGCGCGCCGGCCTCGCCGCGGCGGTGACCACCTACCGCACCCGCTCGGCGATCCGCGAAACGGCCAAGGTCTTCGGCCTCTCCGACGACGTGATCACGGCGCTGAACGGCACGGCCTGGGGACACGGGACGATGCCGATCGACGGGACCTGCGTTCGCGCCGCCGGCCTCGACCCGTCCGATCCGTCGCTCGCGCTCGCGCTGAAAATGGCGGGCGAGCTCGCCGGCTTTCCGCGCCACCTCACTCAGCACAGCGGCGGCTTCGTCATCACCCGCGACCGGCTGGACGAGATCGCGCCGATCATGAATGCGGCGATGGAGGACCGCACCACCATCGAATGGGACAAGGACGATCTCGAC
>NZ_JBKQOT010000163.1:0-6850 GCF_052145395.1 Roseiarcus sp. | reverse complement strand
GTCCAGACCGTCGACGCGGCAAGCACGATCGCCTTGTTCGAGGCGCTGGAGCGCTCCAATTCGACGATGAGCCGCATCCATGTTTTCCTCGACAACGCCCGCTACCACCACGCCAAAGTCGTCCAGGACTGGCTGCAACAGCCAGGGAGGCGCATCGTCCTGCACTTCGTGCCGTCATACTGTCCGCATCTCAACCCGATCGAGCGACTCTGGAAGGTGATGCACGAGAACGTCACCCACAACAGATGCTACGCCAAATTCCGCGACTTTGCCGAAGCCGTGCTCGGCTTCCTGCGCAAGACCGTCCCGCAGCGGTTCGACGAGTTCTCGTCAACCATCACCGACAATTTCCGCGTCATCGACCCGAAGGAATTTCGGATCCTCGCGTGACACCGCTATAACGCGTTGAAAGGTCACGATTCACAGGTGAATAAGAGGGTCAAATCCAGCGCCGATTGCGTGTCGAACGCATGCCGAACGCATGCCGAACGCATGCCGAACGCGCGCCGAATGACGTCGGATGGCGCCCGAATGCGCCTCGCTCCGCGGACGCCCGAGGAAATGTCTCGCGCCGGCGGCATCCAGGCGACCGGCTCTTATGGCCTCATCGATGGATTCGTCGCCTGAACCCGTCGAGGGACGGGCGCTTTGGCGCCCTGCGGATGGTCGCAATGATGGAGCTGGTTTGACCTGAGGACATCTTGCTCTAGGCCATGAGCAGCAGCGGGTTCGGCGCGTGGCGCGCCCAGCCGGCCTCGGAAACCATGATGTCGAGCGCGAGCGAGGCCAGGTCGTCGGCGTAAGGGTCGACCCGGGTGTCCTTCGCCTCGTACATGAGCTTCGCATAGGTCTGGCACTCGTCGCAGGTCTCGGCCTTCACCACGCCGGAATCGCCGCCGATCCCTCTGAGCGCCAGCCCGCGCGAGCCGCCGCAGGTGACGCAGACCGCACGGGTGTGGTTCCATGCGGTCGAGCAGAGCGAGCAATGGAGATAGCGGGCGCCCGGCGTTTGTCCCGACGCCCTGACGACGCCTGCCGACGGCGTGGAGCCGCAGCAAGGGCAGAGGCCGCGCTGCTCGAGCAGGCGCAGGGACTCCGCATGCATTCCAGCCGCAAGACCGGTGAAATAGACCTGCAGTGCGGCGGCGATCCAGAACGCCGCGCCCGCGTCGGCAGGCTCGATGCGACCGCGCAGGAAAGCGTCGGCCCGCGTCTCCGTATCTTCGGCGGTGCGCTTGCGCAGCGTTGCGATGACCGTCGCGGCCGCCGGAGGCAGGGCGGCGCCGTCAAACCGGTCGATGAGCAGACCGAGGCCATCGCGCCAGACCGGGTCGCGCCGCCAGCCGTCGGCGGCAATCGGCGGGAGGCGCGCCTCGACCGCGAGCCGCACGTCCGCCTCGTCGGGCCCGGCGACAGCCGGCAGCCCCTCGCAGGCGGCGCGCTGCGCATCGGCTACGGCAGCCATGAAGCTGAGCCATCCCTCCATCGGATGGCCGTCCGCCAGCCGCTCGAGCCTTTGACAGGTTCGGGCGAAGCGGCTGACGGGATCGGGAAGGATGATCGGCTCCGGGGCCTTCACTCCGCCCACCGCCGCCCCGGTCCACGCCCCCTTCGGCGCGCTCTCGCCCTGTCTCATTGGCGCCTACGCCCCTTGCGGGGGCGGGAAGGGCTGACGGGTCGCGCCGACCGAGGAGCTGGACTCGGTGATCCACCCCAAAACGCTCGCTGCTCGGCCGAGGTTGGCGCGACCCTCCTCCTTTATCCTCCCAGACAAGGGGGGAGGAGACGCTAGGGAATATCGGGCGGGAGGCAGTTCAAGAGACGGCATACTCCAATCCCTCATCCGCGCGGGCGGGGGCCGGGGGAGTCGGTCGTCACGAGCTGGCGGAACCATTTGCGGTGATGGCGCCACGCCCAGCCCGGCGTCACGTAGCCGCGGGTCATCGCCCGCACCGAACCGCGCACCCAGATCGCCGCGTAAACGTGGATGATCCAGATCATGATCGCCGCGGCGGCGGCGAGGCTGTGGATGAGCGCGGCCGTGCGCTGCGTCTCGATCGGAGTGGCGTCGCCGAAATAGGCCTCCCAGATCAGGAGGCCGGTGACGAGCAGAACCGGAACCAGAAGCGCCATCGACCAGAACACGAATTTCTGACCGGCGTTGAACCGCCCGACTTCCGGCACGTTCTCTTCGTCGTTCTCGACGACGCGCAAGATCGAGGCCATCCAGGCGATGTCGTCGCGATTCCAGAAGTTGTCGCGCCAGAACTGCACGATCAGCCCGGCGTAACTGACGAAGAGCACAATCCCGATCCAGGGATGGACGGCGCGCGCCCATTGTCCGCCGCCGAACAGGCCCGAGAGCCAGAACAGCATCGGATGGAACATCGACAAGCCCGACACCATGAGGAGCACGAAGCAGGTCGCGGTGATCCAATGATTGACCCGCGCCGGCCGCGTGTTTCGGATGAGCGTTCCTGCGGGGTATTTCATTTGGCGGCCCCCGAGTGCTTCTCGATGAAATCGGCTGCGCGCTGGTTGTCCTCCTCCTCGACCTCGTTGGAGCCGGTGACGCCCCAGTGCAGGAAGCCCGCGACCGCGGTAAAGACGATGCCGGCAACCGCGAGCGGTTTCAAAAAGCCCTTCCAAGCGTCGACCAGCACGCTGATGTGCGGATTGTCGGGCAGGCCGGCGTAGATCGACGGCGTGTCGGCGTGATGGAGGACGTACATCACGTGGGTCCCGCCGACGCCCGGCGGATCGTAGAGCCCGGCGTTCTCGAAGCCGCGCGACTTCAAATCCTCGACCCGCTCGCCCGCCCAGGCTCTCATGTCGGTCTTGGCGCCGAACATGATCGCGCCGGTCGGGCAGGCCTTGACGCAGGCCGGCTCCAGTCCGACGGCGACGCGGTCCGAGCACAGCGTGCACTTGTAGGACTTGCGGTCGACTTGGCTGACGCGCGGGATGTTGAACGGACAGCCCTTCACGCAATAGCCGCAGCCGATGCAGTTCTCGCTGATAAAGTCGACGATGCCGTTGGCGTACTGGACGATCGCGCCGGGGGCGGGACAGGCCTTGAGGCAGCCCGGGTCCTCGCAATGCATGCAGCCGTCCTTGCGGATCAGCCACTCGAGGTCGCCCTTGGGGTTCTCGTACTCGGTGAACCGCATCAGCGTCCAGGTGTGCGGATCGAGGTCGAGCGGATTGTCGTAGGTTCCTTCGAACTGGCCAACGTCGCCGCGCAAATTGTTCCATTCCATGCAGGCGGCCTGACAGGCCTTGCAGCCGATGCAGCGCGTGACGTCGATCAGCTTTGCGACCTCCGCCTCGTGGTTGCGCGCCGAGGGCGGCGTCCCGGTCGAGGCGGAGATCCTAATGTAGTCCTGCGACTGCAGATCGCCCATGACTCGCTCCGTCACGCCGAAGGCGCGCTGACTTTCTCGACATTCACAAGGAACGCCTTGAACTCGGGCGTCTGCGTATTGGCGTCGCCAACCGAGGGGGTCAGCGTGTTGGCGCCGTAGCCCTTGAGCGTCTGGCCGGTGAAGCCCCAGTGGAGCGGCACGCCGATGACATGGGTCGGCTTGCCGTCGACCATCATCGGCTTGATACGCTTCGTGACATAGGCCTTGCACACGATCGCGCCCCGCTTGGACGCGACGCGGACCCATCCGCCCTGCTCGATGCCCTTCTCCTTCGCCAGCGCCTCGCCGATCTCGACGAACTCCTCAGGCTGGAGGATCGCGTTGATCCGCGCGTGCTTCGTCCAATAGTGGAAGTGCTCGGTCAGGCGATAGGTGGTGCCGACATAAGGGAATTCGGCGGAGGTCCCGAACGCCGCCCAGTCGTCGGCATAGACGCGTGCGACAGGGTTCGTCTTCACTTTGGGATGGAGGACGTTGTCCGACGGCGATTCGAACGGCTCGTAGTGCTCGGGGAACGGCCCCTCGGCCATCTGGTCGCGGGCGAACAGACGGCTGAGCCCCTCGGCGTTCATGATGAACGGACCGACGCCGTCGGAGGGCGCGACAGTCGGCCCGTAGTCCGGCACGTCGATGCCGGTCCACTGCTTGCCGTTCCATTCGATGATGGGCTTCGCCGGATTCCACGCCTTGCCGGAGAGGTCGGCGCTGGCGCGGTTGTAGAGGATGCGGCGGTTCGCGGGCCACGCCCAGGCCCAGTTCGGCGCGATGCCCTGCTCGCGCGGGTCGGTCGCATCGCGCCGCGCCATCTGGTTGCCCTTCTCCGTGTAGCAGCCCGAGAAGATCCAGCAGCCCGACGCGGTCGTTCCGTCGTCGCGGAGTTCCGCGAAGCCGTCCAGCAGCTGTCCGGCGCGCTTGGTCGTCTGGCCCGAGGCGTCCTTGAGGTCCACGAGCGCCCGGCCGTTCATCTCCTTGGCGATGTCCTCCGGATCGGGGTCCGCAGGATCGGTGTAGCTCCAGGCCAGGTTGACGAGCGGGTCGGGGAACGCGCCGCCGTCCTTGCGATACTTCTCGCGCAGGCGATGGAAGAGCCCGGCCATGATCCAGATGTCGCTCTTGGCTTCGCCGGGCGGCGGCGCAGCCTTCCAGTGCCACTGCAGCCAACGGGCCGAATTAACCAGCGAGCCCTTCTCCTCGGCAAAGCAGGTCGTCGGAAGCTGGAACACCTCCGTCCGGGTGTCGGCGGGGTTGGAAGGATTCTTCGGCCCGACATTCACGCAGAACCGGGAGGTCTCGGTGTCGAGCGGGTCCATGACGACGAGATACTTCAGCTTGCCGAGCGCCCGGCGGATCTTGCCCTTGTCCGGGAAGGCCTGCAGAGGGTTGAAACCCTGGCAGATGTAGCCATTCATCTTGCCGTTCGCCATCATCTCGAAGGCGGCGATGATGTCGTAGAGCGGGATGTCGAGCTTCGGCAGCCAGTCATAGGCCCAACTGTTTTCGGCCTTGGCGGAGTCGCCGAACATCGCCTTCTGGAAGCTGACGAAGAACTTGCGGTAGTTCTGCCAGTAGCTCGTCTGGCCGGGCCTCAGCGGCTTGAAGAGCCGCGTCTGCATATAGTCGTCGAAACTCGCGTCCGAGTCGCGCGGCAGCGTCAGGTATCCCGGCATCGCGTTCGAGAGGAGCCCAACGTCGGTCAGCCCCTGGATGTTGGAATGACCACGTAGCGCGTTCATGCCCCCGCCGGCGATACCGATGTTGCCGAGCAAAAGTTGCACCATCGCCATCGTGCGGATGTTCTGCGAGCCGATCGAGTGCTGCGTCCAGCCAAGAGCGAAGAGGCTCGTCAGCGCCTTGTCCGGTGCCGAGCACGAGGCGAACAGCGCGCAGATCTCGAGGAACTTGTCCTGCGGCGTGCCGCAGATGCGCGACACCATCTCGGGCGTATAGCGGTCGACGTGCTTGCGCAGGAGGTTGATCACGCAGCGCGGGTTCGTCCACTGGTCGTCGACCTTGGCAAAGCCCTGGTCGTCCAGTTCGTAGTCCCACGACGTCTTGTCGTACGTGCGCTTCTCTTCGTCGTAGCCGGCGAACAGACCGTCCTCGAAGCCGAAGCTCTCCTTCACGATCAGACCGGCGTTGGTGTAGGCGCGCACGTACTCGTGCTGCAGCGCGTCTTTCTCCAGCAGGTAGCGGATCACGCCGTTCAGGAACGCGATATCGGACCCGGGGCGGACGGGCGCATAGACGTCGGCCACCGACGCGGTGCGGGTGAAGCGCGGATCGATGACGACGAGCTTGGCGCCATTCTCGATCTTGGCCTCGATCGCCCACTTGAAGCCGCATGGATGCGCCTCGGCGGCGTTGCCGCCCATCACCACGACGACGTTGGCGTTCTTTATGTCCTGCCAGGTGTTGGTCATCGCGCCGCGACCGAATGTTGGGGCCAGACTGGCCACGGTCGGTCCGTGTCAGACGCGCGCCTGGTTGTCGAACACCACCATGCCGAGCGCCCGCGCGACCTTCCAGGTCACGAGGGCGGTCTCGTTCGAGGACGCCGAAGCCGCCAGCATGCCTGTGCTGAGCCAGCGGTTGACCGTCGTCCCGTCCTTGTTCTTCGCAATGAAGTTCTTGTCGCGATCCTCCTTCATCAGCGTCGCGATCCGTTGAAGCGCGAAATCCCAGGAGACGGGTTTGAACGCGTTGCCGCCCGGCGCGCGGTAGCGCGGCTCCGTGAGGCGCGTGGGAGCGTGAACGATGTCGAGCAGGCCCGACCCCTTCGGGCAAAGGGTGCCGCGGTTGACCGGATGGTCGGGGTCGCCCTCGATGTGGATGATGTTCGACACCGCGTTCTTGGCCCGGTCGCCGGCGCTGTAGATCAAAATGCCGCAGGCGACCGAGCAATAGGTGCAGGTGTTGCGGGTCTCGGCTGCAGCGGTCAGCTTGAACGGCCGCACCGAGGCGGCGAGGGCTTCGCCGGCGCCGCCAAAGCCCAAGGCGCCGAGGCTGGACGCCGCAAGGCCCGCGCCCGTGATCTTGATAAAGCCGCGACGGCTAAGCTCCATAGACAAGCACTCCCCATTGCCGTGCGCCCCTTTTTCCGCCGGCGGCGCGAATTGTTCGCCAACATAAGCAGGATTGTCGGGCTTTGGAAGGAATTCCCAGCAAAAGTTTCCCATCCGGCGCTCAACATGACGCGATCGGACTCAAGCGAGAGGCTAGCGTCAGCCGGAGTCGCCCGGCTTTGCCCGGCTTTGCCGGGGTGGCGGAAGCAGGTTGACGTTTCCGGCGGTCCACCGGCGGAGTTCCAACGTGAGCGGCCACTCACACGAAAGGAACTCCGGCCTTATGTAGCACCCGCCATCGCGCTTGACGTGCGCTCTCGCCTCGGCCATGTTCCTTATATGTTCACGGTTCGGTGCGGCTTC
>NZ_JBKQOT010000162.1:0-26824 GCF_052145395.1 Roseiarcus sp. | reverse complement strand
CCGCTGGAGCCTCGACACCTCTCCGGCCTATCTCGCGATGGACCTGATGTCGCGGATGATCTCGCCCTACAGCCTCAATCCGTTCGGCCGTAACCCGATCAGCGACATCCTGGAAAAGAGCATCGATTTCGCCCATCTCGGCGAAGCCTCGATCAAGCTCTTCATCACCGCGACCAACGTCCATACCGGACGCGGGCGCGTGTTCCGCAACCATGAGCTGACGCCCGACGTGCTGCTCGCCTCAGCCTGCCTGCCGACGATGTTCCAGGCGATCGAGATCGATGGCGAGCCCTATTGGGACGGCGGCTACGTCGGCAACCCGACGATCACTCCCTTGGTGCGCGAGAGCGACGCGCTCGACGTGATCCTGGTCCAGATCAATCCGCGCGTGCGCCTCGAGACGCCGCGCACGGCGTCCCAGATCCTCAACCGCCTCAACGAGATCTCCTTCAACTCGCCGCTGATGAAGGAATTGCGCATGATCGCGCTTCTCCGGCAGGCCGCCGACCCGGGTACCGGCGAGGGCGCGCGCTGGGCGCGCATGCTCATGCACCGGATCGCCACCGACAAGCTGGCTGAATACGGGGCCTCCTCGAAGCTCAATGCCGAGGGCGAATTTCTCGCGATGCTGAAGGAGGACGGGCGGCGCGCGGCCGACGCCTTCCTCGCCGAGAACCGCGACGCCCTCGGCAAGCGGTCGACCGCCGACCTCGACGAACTGCTCAATGAGGTCTGAGACGATGGGCGGCTCCGATCTCATAGGCCTTCTGGGGATTCTCATCGGCCTCGGCGTCCTGATCTGGTTCGCCTTCAAAGGCTGGAGCGTTCTTTTGCTCGCGCCGATCGCCGCGGTCATCGCGGCGTTCGTCTCGCGCGAGCCCATCCTCGCCCACTGGACCCAAACGTTCATGCGCAGCGGGGCGGGGTTCTTCGCCCAGTTCTTTCCGCTCTTTCTGCTCGGCGCCCTGTTCGGCAAGCTGATGGAAGACTCGGGGTCGGTCACCTCGATCGCCAATTTCATGACCGAGAAGCTGGGGGCGGGCCGCGTGATCCTCGCGGTCGTCCTCGGCGGCGCCGTCGTCACCTATGGCGGCGTCAGCCTGTTCGTGGCTTTCTTCGTGATCGCGCCGATGGCGCAGAACCTTTTTCGCGCGGCGGACATTCCGCGGCGCCTGATGCCAGCGGCGATCATGCTCGGCACGGCGACCTTCACCATGTCGGCGATGCCCGGCACGCCGTCGATCCAGAACACCGTTCCGATGCCCTTCTTCGGCACGACGCCGTTCGCGTCTCCGGGGCTCGGCATCCTCGCTTCGCTCTTCATGCTGGGGTTCGGCCTCTGGTGGCTGCAGCGCCAGGAAGCGGCCGCGAAGGCCACGGGCGAGGGCTTTGGCGACGGCGACCTGAAGTCGGCCGGAGCGCTCGCCGAGGACGACACCTTGCGCGAACGCGCGTCGACTGCGCACGAATTCGATCCGGCCGAGATCGCCCACGGCGCCGTGGCGGCCCAGGGGCCGGCGTTCGCCGCCGCGGCCGCGCCGATTGTGGTGGTGATCCTGGTCAACCTCATCCTCTCCCTGATCGTCTTTCCGCGGGTCGACCTGAGCTTTTTGGCGAAGCCGGAGTGGGGCGGGACGTCGCCTGCGGCCGTTACCGGCGTCTGGTCGGTCATTGCGGCGCTGACCTGCGCCATCCTGACCGTGCTCGCCCTCAACATTCGGCGCATCCCCAGCCTGCGCGCCACCATGGACGCCGGCGTCAACGCCTCCGCGCTGCCGGTGATCAACGTGGCGAGCCTGGTCGGGTTCGGCGCGGTGGTCGCCGCGCTCCCGGCTTTCGCGATGGTGCGCGACGCGGTGCTCGGGATCGGCGGGGGCCCGCTCGTCTCGCTCGCGGTCGCGACCAATATCCTCGCCGCGCTGACCGGCTCCGCGTCCGGCGGCCTGACGATCGCGCTCGACGCTCTGGGTTCGACCTTCCTCGAGCGGGCAGGGCAGATCGGCATGGACCCGGCGCTCCTCCACCGCGTGGCGGTGATCAGCTCCGGGACCCTCGACAGCCTGCCGCACAACGGGGCCGTCGTGACGCTCCTCTCCGTCTGCGGCTCGACCCACAGGGAAGCCTACAAAGACGTCTTCGTCGTCGCGATTGGCGGCGCGCTCATTGCGCTCGCCGTCGTGATCGTGGTGGGATCGCTGGTTGGATCGTTCTAGAGTCCGCCCCATTCAAGGATCGTTTCCCGTGTCTTCCTTCGGCTTCCCTCTAGGCATTCATCGTCGCAAGCCGCTGACGATGCTGGTTCTCGCGGCGCTCGCGCTCGCGCTCGTGGCCGAGGGCTGCAATCGGGAAACGACGGCCGAAGCGCCGCCGCCGCGTCCGGTTCGCACCGTGATCGCCGAAAAGGGCGAGCTGGGCGAGTCGGTCGTTCTCACGGGCCAGATCCTTGCGGAGAAGGAATCGGCGCTCGCCTTCCGCGTCGGCGGGCGCATCCTCGAGCGGTCGGCGGACGTGGGCGATCGCGTCACGCCGGACCAGGTGCTGGCGAAGCTCGACCCGCAGAATGAGCTCAACGCCCTACGTTCGGCGCGCGCGGCGCTCTCGGCTGCTCAAGGGCGCCTGGAGCAGGACGCCAATCAGTTTCAGCGTCAACAGCATCTCTTGGACCGAGGCTTCACCACCCGGGTTCTGTTCGATCAGGCGCAGCAGGCCTACCGCACGTCGCAGGCGGCCGTCGACGACGCCAAGGCGCAACTCGAGATCGCCGAGGACCGGGTCAGCTACACGGAGCTCAAGGCCAACGTCTCCGGGACGATCACCGCGCGCGGCGCGGAGTCGGGCGAGGTCGTCCAGGCCGGACAGATGGTCTTCCAGGTGGCGCGCGACACCGGATGGGACGCGGTGTTCGACGTGCCGGCGCAGGTGATCCGTACCGCGCCGGCCGATGCGGACATCATGATCGCCTTGACGGACGATCCTTCGGTGACCGCAAAGGGACGGGTTCGCCAGGTCGATCCGCAGGCCGACCCGATCACCCGCACCTTCAAGGTGCGCATCAGCGTCAACGATCCCCCGCCCGCCATGCGGCTCGGCGCCACTGTCACCGGGCGCCTGGACACGTCCTCGGGCAAAGGCATCGCGATCCCGGCGAGCGCGCTGACCGCCGCCGACCGCAGCCCCGCCGTATGGGTGGTCGACCCGGCGAACCTGACCGTGGCGCTGAAGCCGGTCGAGGTCCTGCGTTTCGACCCCGGCACCGTCGTCATTTCCGGCGGACTCGAAGGCGGCGAATTGGTCGTGACCGCGGGCGTGCAGGCTCTGCATCCGGGCCAGAGGGTCCGTCTGCTCGGAGCCCAAACATGACCGGCCCCAATCTTTCCGATTGGGCGCTCAAGCACCGTTCGTTCATGGTGTTCGCAATGCTCGCGATCACCACCGCGGGCCTCTTGTCCTACTACCGGCTCGGGCGCAGCGAGGACCCGGCGTTCACCTTCCGCACCATGATCGTGCAGGCCGCCTGGCCCGGCGCGACGCTCGACGACACGCTGAACCAGGTGACCGAACGGCTCGAGCGCAAGCTCCAGGAGACGAAGGGGCTCGACTATATTCGCAGCTACACGAGCCCCGGCCTCACGACCATCTTCGTCAATCTCAAGGGCTCGACGTCCGCGACCGAAGTTCCGGACATTTGGTACCAGGTGCGCAAGAACATCGGAGACATTCGGGCGACGCTGCCGTCCGGCGTCGTCGGGCCGGGCTTCAACGACGACTTCGGCGACACCTACGGGCTCATCTACGGGTTCACCACCGACGGCTTCAGCCACCGCGAGCTGCGCGACCATGTCGAGGACATTCGCTCGCGCCTCCTCAAGGTCCCGGACGTGTCCAAGATCGAGATTCTCGGCGGGCAGGACGAGCAGATCTTCGTCGAGTTCTCGACCCAGGTGCTCGCGGGCCTCGGCATCGATCGCGCAGCGCTCGTCGCTGCGCTGCAAGCGCAGAACGCTGTCATCCCCGCAGGCGACCTGCAGACCGGCGACGAGAAGCTCTTGATCCGCGTGACCGGCGCCTTTCGCTCCGAGAACGATCTTCTCGACGTCAATTTCCTGTCCAACGGACGGCTCATCCGCCTGCGCGACATCGCCGAGGTCCGCCGCACGCTCGCCGATCCGCCCCAGCCGATGTTTCGCGTCAACGGAAAGCCCGCGATCGGACTCGCGATCGCGATGCGCGACGGCGGCGACATTCTGGCGCTCGGCCGGAACGTGAAAGCCGCGCTCGACGAGGCGATGGCGGAGACGCCGATCGGCATCGACGTCGCGCTCGTTTCCGATCAGCCCGTCGTCGTGAACAACGCGATCGGCGAATTCATGGAGTCGCTCTGGCAGGCGATCGCGATCATCATGGCGGTGAGCATCGTCAGCCTGGGCTTCCGCCCGGGTGCGGTGGTCGCGCTGTCGATCCCGCTCACGATGGCGATCATCTTCCCGATCATGGAATGGCTCGGCATCGACCTCCAGCGCATCTCGCTCGGCGCCTTGATCATCGCGCTCGGCCTCCTGGTCGACGACGCGATGACCACCGTGGACGTGATGACGTCGCGCATGGCGGCGGGCGACGACAAGGAGAAGGCGGCGACCTTCGCCTATCAGTCCCTCGCCTTCCCGATGCTGACGGGGTCGTTCGTGACCGCGGCGGGATTCGTACCGATCGGCTTCGCCAAGAGCTCTGCCGGCGAATACACGTTCTCGATCTTCGCCGTCGTCACGATCGCGCTGATCGTGTCCTGGTTCGTGGCGGTACTGTTCGCGCCGCTGCTCGGCATATGGCTGCTCAAGGCGCCGGAGCGGGCGGCGCCGCAGAAGCCGAGCCGCATCATCGGCGCCTTTCGCGCCATTCTGCTCGCGGCGATGCGGTTCCGCTGGTTGACGGTCGCGTTGACGCTCGCCTGCTTCGTGCTCTCGCTTATCGCCCTGCCTTATGTGCCGCGGCAGTTCTTTCCCGCGTCCGACCGGCCGGAACTCGTCGTCGACCTGACCCTTCCGCAGAACGCCTCGATCTACGCAAGCGACAGGGTCGCGGCCAAGCTCGACGCGATCCTCAAGGACAACCCGGACGTCGAAAGCTGGAGCACCTATGTCGGGCGAGGCGCAATCCGGTTCTACCTGCCCTTGAACGTTCAGCTCGCCAACGACTTTTTCGCGCAAGCCGTCGTCGCCGCCAAGGACGTAGCGGCGCGCGATCGGCTCCATGCCACGCTCGAGAAGAAACTCGCCGAGGATCTGCCGAGCGTCGTCTCGCGGGTCTCGCCGCTCGAGCTCGGACCGCCGGTCGGCTGGCCCGTCCAGTACCGGGTAAGCGGCCCCGACCTCTCGTCCGTACGGTCGATCGCATTGCAGCTCGGCCAGGTCATGGGCGGGAATCCTGCGCTGAGGCGGATCAACTACGACTGGATGGAGCCGTCGCGAAAGGTCCGCGTCGAGATCGACCAGGACCAGGCGCGCCTTCTCGGCCTCAGCTCCCAGGCGCTGTCGGGCTTTCTCAACACCGTCATGACCGGGGCGCCGATCACGCAGGTGCGCGACGACATCTATCTCGTCGACGTCGTCGCCCGCGCCCAGGATGAGCAGCGCGTGTCGCTTTCGACCTTGCGCGCCTTGCAGGTTCCGTTGCCGAACGGACGCACAGTCCCCTTGAGCCAGATCGCGACCTTCGACTTCGATCAGGAATATCCGCTCATCTGGCGGCGCGACCGGACGCCGACCCTCACCGTTCAGGCCGACGTCGCCGATGGCGCGACGCCGGAGGGGGCGGTCGAGTCCCTTGCGCCCGCCATCGACAAGCTGAGGGCGACGCTTCCGAAAGGCTATAGCATCGGCGTTGGCGGGACGGTCGAGGAGAGCGCCGCGTCGCAGGCTTCCGTGTTCGCCAAAGTGCCGCTGATGCTGTTCCTGATGCTGCTTTTCCTCATGGCGCAGCTGCACAGCTTCAGCCGCCTGGCGCTGGTGCTCAGCATCGTGCCGATGGGTCTGATCGGGATCGTCGGCGCGCTGCTGATCGCGGGACGCCCGCTCGGCTTCGTCGCCATTCTCGGAATCCTTGCGCTCATGGGCATGATCGCGCGCAACGCGGTCATTCTCATCGAGCAGATCGAGACGGAGCGGCGGCAGGGCTTGAGCGCATGGGACGCCGTGGTCGAAGGGTCGCTCTCCCGCTTCCGGCCGATCATGCTGACGGCGATCTCGACGGTGCTCGGCTTCATCCCGATTGCGCCGACCGTGTTCTGGGGACCGATGGCGTTCGCCATCATGGGCGGACTGTTTGTCGCGACGGTTCTGACGCTGCTCGTGCTGCCGGCCCTCTATGTGATCTTCTTCCGGGTGCGGGAGACGAAGGCAGGCGTGAAAGGCCTTAGCTCCAGCCCGGAAGTCGTATCGGGATGACGATCACGGTTTGGTGAAGGAGGCAAGCGATGAATGCAATGGATCGACGCAAGTTTCTGGTCGCCACGGTTTGCGGCGCCGGCGCGGGGCTCGCGCTCGCGCCGGGAGTGGCGGCGGCGCTGCCGCTCGACGCCGGCGCCGCCCGCGGGCTCGCCGAGCACATGAACGACGACGTGCAGCGCGCCCAGACGGTGGTCGTTCACGGGGGGCGGCCGCGCCGGCGCCGCTGGGTCTGCTGGTGGCGTCACGGACGGCGCGTGTGCGGATGGCGCTGGGTCTGACGGCGTTGACAGGAAGCGCGGCGCTCGCCCGCGGGCTCGCCTTTCTCCTGCTCTGGCTTGCGGTCGCTGGCCGCAAGCCGTCGGACCTGCCCGTCGGCGTCGCGGTCGCTGTGGCTGCGACTTGGGCGAGCCTGATCCTCGCTCCGCCCTCCGGCGGACGGCTGAACATTTCCGCGGCCATGTCCTTTCTCATCGACTTCCTGCGCCTGTCGCTGACGTCGGGGCTCGACGTCGCGCGGCGGGCGCTGCGGGTCCTGCCGGATCTCCAGCCCGGCGTGGTCGAGGCGCGGGTCAGGCTCGAGCCGGGCTTCGCCCGCAACGCTTTCTGCGTCATCGCGAGCCTTTTGCCCGGCACGCTGTTGACCGGTTTTGACCCTGACGACGACCACAAGGGCTATGTTCACGGGCTCGACGTCCGACAGCCGATTGCGGCGGAGCTCGCGGCCGAAGAGACCTTCTTCATGCGGACGCTCGGGCATGACTGACGCGCTCCTTATCGCCGCCGGCATCATTCTCCTGACGGTCGCCGTCGGCCTCGTGCGCGTCCTCTACGGCCCGCGCGACGTTGACCGGATGATGGCCGTGCAGCTTCTCGGCACAGGCGGTATCGCCGCGCTGCTGCTCGCTGCTTCGGCGACGGGGGTCGCTGGCGTGGAGAACGTGGCGCTCGGGCTCGCGCTGCTCTCGAGCTTCGCCTCTGTCGCCTTCATCACCGCTTCGACTGGAGCGGGAAAGCCCGAGCAGACCGGGGACCAATGAGCCTCGCTGTCGATCTCTTCAGCCTGCTCGCGATCGGCGCAGGCGTGTTCTTCTTTCTGGCGGGAACAGTCGCGCTCTTGCGCTTCCCGGATTCGCTCTCGCGTCTGCATGCGCTGACCAAGAGCGACAATCTTGGCTTGGGGCTCGTCGTGCTCGGGCTTCTGCCGCGCGCGGGCACGCCGCTCAGCGCGCTGAAGCTGATCGTGTTGTGGGGGCTCGTGCAGCTCTCGAGCGCGAGCGTTGCCCAGTTGGTCGGTGCGGCGCTTCGACGGCGGGGCGCCGCCGAATGACCCTGTTCGACGCGCTGGATCTCGCGCTCGCGGCCATCGTGCTCGGCCTCGCCGCCTGGACCATCGCCGCCCGCGAGGTCTTCAGCGCGGTCGTCGGCTATGTCGCTTATGGCCTTCTGCTCGCGATCGTCTGGGTGCGCCTCTACGCGCCGGACGTTGCGCTGACGGAAGCCGCGATCGGCAGCGGGGTCACCGGCGTCCTGCTCGTCGCCGCCTCGACGAGGCTCGGCCGCTTGCCGAAGGCGGAAGCGCCGCCCGGCGCCGCGCTGAAAATCGCCGCCGCCGCGCTCTCCCTCATCGTGGCGGGTCTCCTTGCCGCGGCCGTCCTGTACCTGCCCGATCCCGCCCCCTCGCTCGCGCCCGAGGCCGACAAGGACCTTGCCGCAACGGGTCTCGGCAATGCGGTCACGGCCGTGCTCATCGCCTATCGCTCATTCGATACGATGCTCGAAAAGGTCGTGCTGGTGCTTGCGGTTGTGGGCGTGTGGTCGGTTGCGCCGGACCGGTTCTGGGGCGGCGCGCCGGCGCCCCTCGGGCCCGCTGCGCCGGAGGCGGCGCTCGTCTTCCTCGCCCGCATCCTGGCGCCGATCGGCATCGTGATTGGCGTCCAGATGTTCTGGGTCGGCGCCGACGATCCGGGCGGCGCGTTCCAGGGCGGCGCGATCCTCGCCGCCATGTGGATCATCGTCATGATGGCGCGCCTGGCCGAGCCGCCGCGGATCGGCTCGGGCTGGCTTCGGCTGGCGCTGGTTTCGGGGCCTGCAGTGTTCCTGCTGGTCGGCCTCGCCGGACCGCTGATGGCCGGGAGCTTCTTCGCCTTTCCTGCGGGCTTCGCCAAGCCGCTCATTTTGTTCATCGAAGCCTTCATGGTGTTGTCGATTGCGCTGACGTTGCCGCTGCTGGTCGCGGGGCCGCCGAGCCGGGAGGCCGGACCATGAGCCCGCCGATCATCGCCGGGTTCGTCGGCGCGGGGCTGGTCGGGCTTGGCCTCTACGCCCTGATCGTCAACCCGGAGCCGCTGAAGAAGCTGCTCGCCTTCAATTTGATCGGCAGCGGGGTGTTTCTTGTCTTCGGCATCGTCGCGCGGCGCGGCGCGGTCGGCGTCTTTCCGTTCGATCCTGTGCCTCAGGCGATGGTGATCACCGGCATCGTGGTGGCGTTCGCGGCGAGCGCGCTGGCGGTCGCGCTCATGCTCCGCCTCGCCGAGGAGTCGGGACGCGTCACGCTCGATCCGGACGCCTGGACGAAGCCCGACGACGGCGCCGAGGGCCCATGACTCCGGCGGAAACGACGACATCGGGCGGCGCGCTGCTCGTGCTCGCGATCCTGCTGCCCTCGGCCGGAATCCTCGCGTCCTTCGCGCTCGGCGGCCGCAACGCCGAGCGGATCGCGCTCGGCTCCGCGCCGCTTGCGCTCGCGATTGCGCTCTCGGTCCTCGCCGAGGTTTGGCGCGCCGGGCGGCCGATCGTCTATGCCATCGCCGGCCTTTCCCCTCCGCTCGGCATCGCGCTCAGGGCCGACGGGATCTCCGCAGTTATGCTGGTGACGAGCGCGCTGATCATCCCGGCCGCCGGGCTCTACGCCCGTGCGGGCTTCGCGACTCCGCCGGCGGAAAGAGAGTCGCGCAAGGCGTTCACTTTCTGGATCATGCTCCAGGCGATTTCCGCCGCGCTCGCGATCATCTTCGTCAGCGGCGACCTCTTCAACCTTTATGTCGCTCTCGAGCTTCTCACCTTCGCCGCCTTGCCGCTCGCCTGCGTGGAGGGCAGGGCGGAGACCTTTGCCGCGGCCCTGCGCTATCTCCTCTTCGCCCTGTTCGGCTCGATCTTCTACCTGCTCGGCGCCGCGCTCCTCTATGGAGCCTTCGGGACGCTCGACATCGCGCTTCTGGCCGAGAGAATGCGCCCCCTGCCGGCCGTCACGGCGGCGGCGGCGCTGATGAGCGCGGGGCTTCTCGCCAAGACGGCGCTCTTCCCGCTGCATCTCTGGCTGCCGCCGGCGCACGCGAACGCCCCGGCGCCGGCGAGCGCCGTGCTCTCTGGCCTCGTCGTCAAAGGCTCGTTCTTTCTGACCTTGCGGCTGTGGTTCTATGTCCTGCCCGCGCTGCCCGCGGTCGGCTTCGACGCGATCCTCGGCGCGCTCGGGTCGGGCGCAGTCGTGTTCGGCAGCGTGCTCGCGCTCATGCAGCCGCGGCTCAAGCTCCTCATCGCCTATTCGACCATCGCCCAGATCGGCTATCTCTTCCTGATCTTCCCGCTCGGCTCCGGGCTCCACGCGTGGACGGCGGACGGCTGGAACGGCGGGTTGATGCAGGTCCTCGCGCACGCCTTCGCCAAGGCCGCGATGTTCCTCGCCGCCGGCGTCCTCTACGAGTCGCTGGGGCACGACAAGATCGCGAAGTTTTCCGGTGCAGCGAAGGCGATGCCGATGACGTTCCTGACGCTCGGCCTTGGCGGTCTCTCGCTGATGGGCCTGCCCCCAAGCGGCGGGTTCGCCGCGAAGTGGCTGCTTTTGCGCGCGTCCGTCGCCTCCGGCCAGTGGGTCTGGGCGCTCGTTCTGCTCGTGGGCGGCCTGCTCGCGGCCGGCTACGTCTACCGGATTCTTGCTCCCGCCCTCTCGAGCGATCCCGTCGCGTTGAAGGCCCCGCCGCGCCGGGCCGGCGAGGCGATCGCGCTCTCACTCGCGCTCGTCGCGGTCGTGCTCGGCTTCGCTCCGGAGTCCTTCTTCCAACTCCTCGACATTGGCCGGCCTGCGCTGGCGACGGCGGGTCTCCCATGACGGCCTTCGGCCCCATTTTTCCGGCGGCGACCCTGGCCGTCCCGACCGCGTTCCTGGTCGCGGTCTTTTTCCCCCGCCTGCGCGACTCCGCGCTGGCGCTGCAATGGGTCGCGCCGATCCCGGCGCTCGCTGCCGCCATCTTCGCCCTCGCATGCGGCCCGTTCGCTCTCGATGCGCCGGCGCTGAAGCTCAGCCTGTGGCTCGACCTGCCGACCGCCCTGCTGCTCGCGGTCTCGGCGCTCCTGTGGATTGCGGTCGGCGCCGGCGCCTTCTTCGATCGAGTCGAGCGGCCCGAACCGCGGGCGGCAGTCTCCTGGCTCCTCACCATGATCGGCAGCCTCGGCGTGTTCGTTGCCGACGACTTGCTCTCCTTCTATCTGGTCTATGCGCTCGTCAGCATTCCGGCCTATGGCATGTTCGCCTTCGATCCGTCGCCGGGGACGGCGCGGGCCGGCCGCGTCACCATGGCCTTTGCCATTCTGGGCGAGGCGTTTCTCCTCTTTGCTTTCGGCATGCTCGCTGCGGGCGAGCCGCACGGCAGCCTCAGGATTCCCGACGTGGTCGCCGCCTTGCCAGGCTCGCCCTGGCGCGATGCGGCGCTTGCGCTGCTCGTTGCGGGGTTCGGCGCCAAGATGGGCCTCGTTCCGCTCAACGGCTGGATGCCGCTCTCCTACGCTGCGACGCCGATCCCCGCTGCGGCCGTGCTCAGCGGCGCGGGCGTCAAGGCCGGCGTGATCGGCCTCATCCGCTTCCTGCCGCTCGGGGTCCCAATGGCGGGCTGGGGCGAGGCGCTGGCGGTCCTCGGGTTCGCCACCGCCTTCTACGGCGTTGCAATCGGCGTCACGCAGCAGAATCCCAAGGCCGTCCTCGCCTATTCGAGTATGAGCCAGATGGGGGTCATCGCCGCTGCGCTCGGCATGGCGCTCGCCGCGGGCGACGCGAATGCGCCTGCGCTGGTCGCCTGCTATGCGGCCAACCACGTGCTTGTTAAGGGGGCGCTGTTCCTCGCCGTCGGCGCTTTCGCCGCGCGGGGGGTTCGTCCTGGCGCCTGGAGCCTTATTGCGCTGGTGCTTGCTCTCAGCCTCGCCGGCCTGCCCTTGACCGGCGGGGCGCTCGCCAAGGCCGCCTCGAAGCCGCTGTTCGGCTATGGCGTCGCCGCCGCCCTTGCGGCGGCGTCCTCGGCGGGAAGCGCGCTCTTGATGGTGCATTTCGTGTCGCGCCTGCCGTTTTCGTGGCGTTTCGACGCGACCGCGAGCCCGGTCCGTCTTGTCCGCTCATGGCCGTGGTTCGCCGGCGCCGCGCTGCTTCTGCCTTACGTGCTCTTCCCGCTCGTTGGCAGTTTCGGCGACGCGCTCTCGCCGTCGAAACTCTGGGACGCCCTCTGGCCAATTCTCGTCGGCGGTCTCCTGGCCGTCTGGCTCGCGCGCGTCGCGGACCGCCTGCCGCGCATCCCGCCGGGCGACATGATCGTCTTCGGCGAGGCGGCGTTTGACCGGTGTCTTGCCTCGGCCACGCTTTTCGACCGCATCGACCTCGCCTTCCGTGGCTGGCCGGCGGCGGGGCTCGCGCTGCTGGCGATTGCGCTTGCGCTGGCTTACGCGACCGCCAACGCGGGCTGAATCGCGGGCTCTGCGGCAAGCTCGACCCGCTCGGGCGCCAAAAGGCTCACCCGCCCGTCCGGGTCGACTGTGAGCGTTTGCACATAGAAATGCGTGTCGCGGCTTTCGGGCGCCATCACCGGCGACGGCGCCGAGATGATGGTCAGCACGCCGCACGCGCCCACCCAGTCCACATGCCGATGGCCGTGCATGACGACGATCCGCTGCGCGTAAGGTTTCAACTCGCGCAGGAACCATCCGCCGTTGATCAGCGCCGTGCCGATCCGCTCCGCAAAGGTCGCCACCGGCCGAGGGTATTCGATCACGTGATGATGGAGCGCGACGATCCAGCCGGCTCGCGGATAGGCCTCGAATGCGGCTTTCAACCGCTTCGCCTGCTCGACTGGGATCAATCCGAGAGCGTTGGTGAAAGAGAAATGCGTGTCCGCGTTCGAATCGAGGATTGCGACGCCGAGCCCGTCCGGACCGTCCGGCGGCAGGATGAGCGGGAAGATCTCCGCCCACAGGCTCTGCAGGCGCTGGGACAAACGGAACCCGCTCCGGTTGGCGAACGCCTCGATGTCCGCCCTTCGGGGCTCGAGCGCCTTCGCGAGCAGAACCGTCGAGCCTCCGCTCACCGTACGCACCCGATCGCCTTGGACCGCCGCGAAGACCGAAAGCGCCCGCATTCGCCGCAGGGTCTTCATAGGGCTGGTTGGCAGATCGAGACGGGCGGGATTGGCGCGGTCGACGATATTGACGTCATGGTTGCCGGGCAGCACCAGCGTGCGCGCCGCGAGCTCGGGAAAGGCCGCCAAGATGTCGAGAAACTCCGCCCATTCCGCCGAGGTCCCCGCGTCGGTCATGTCGCCGGTGAAGAGGACGAGGTCGAGCGGGTTGTTCGCATGGATCGCGGAGAGCCGCGCGAGCGCCCGCCCGAACCGGCCGTTGCCGCGCGCGCCGGCCCGGCCGCTCTCGATCCTGAGCCCGTAGCGTTCGCCGACCACGTGCACGTCCGAGAGATGGGCGACGCGAAAGACCCGCGCGCCGGGGGCCGGCGCCGGCGCCGCAGCGAGGTCGAGCGGCTGGTCGGCGGACGCGTCCGCAAGGCCCCAGACGAGCGACGCGACGGCGAGATAGGCCGACATGACGACGACCGCGTTCGCAACGGTCGGCAGAACGAGCCCGAGCGGCGAGCCAAGATCGGCGACCGAGCCAATCCAGCGCGTCGCAGGCCAGACGAGCCCTGCAACGAGGCCGGCGACGACGAAAAGGATGACGCCCGCTGCGGCGCAACTCGCCCTGCGGATCCGCGCAAATTCCTGTCCGGTTCGCCCCTTGAGCGAGCGCTCGGCGAGATGCCGAATCGCCTCGCGCCAGAACGCGTAGCCGGGCTGCACCGCGAGCGCGTTCAGCGACCAGAAATTCGACTCCGCGAGACGGAACAGCGGGCGCCAGCCGTAGACTACCGCCGCCGCCGCGGCGATCACGACGATGACCGCGCCGATGTCGGACGCCTCGTCAAAGCGGTTCGACGCCTCGCCGATCCACGCCGTCAGGACCAGCGGCGCTAAGCCCAGCAAAACCGCGGGCGCGAGGATCTGGAGCGTCCAGATGACCGCGAGCTTCGGCAAGCTGATTTCGCCGACGAGGCTGCCGGCGATGGCGAGGAGCGACCGCTGCTTGGGCGCCGAATGGTCGCTTTCGAAATCGCCGAGGCGCGGATCGAGGATCGGCGCGCGCATGGGCGCGGCGAGAGGCGTTCGGCCGACAGGTTCGGTGACGTCGTCCATCGAATGGACCCTCGAAGGGAAAGCGTCCCGCATAGCAGGCGGGGTCCGACTTCGATAGCGCCATGGCGTCGGACGGTTCGTTCGCGCTATGGAGGGGCCGGGGCGGCGCAAGGCGGCGGCCGGCAGGTCCAGGGGCTACGGGCGATGACGTCGGACTCAGTTTCACGAACCTCGATCGCCGTCGTCGCGGTCGTGACGACGGCGGCGGCCGCTTATTTCGCCGACACCGTGTTCGCGCCGCTCACGCTCGCGCTCTTCATCATCGCGCTCGTCTGGCCTTTCCAGTGCTGGCTGCAGGCGCGCGCGCCGGCTCTTCTCGCGCTCGCCGTCACCATGACGCTCACGATCCTGACCATGCTCGTCTTCGCCTCGCTCGTCGTCTGGGGGTTTAGCCGGGTCGGGCGGTCGCTGATCGCCGATTCCAGTCGCTACCAGGCGATCTACGACGCCACGGTCGCCTGGCTCGACAGTCACGGCGTCTCGGTTGCGGGACTCTGGGCGGAGCATTTCAACGTGAGCTGGATGCTGCGCGGCGCCCAGCAGATCACCGGCCGCGTGAACACGACCCTCAGCTTCTGGATCATTACCCTCGTCTACGTGATCCTCGGGCTGATGGAGGTTGAGGACGCGGAAAGGAAGCTCTGGGCCTTCCTCAGCCCGGGCGCCGCGCGCGCCTTCGTCGGAGCCTCAGCCGACACGGGGAAAAAATTCCGCAAGTACATGGAGGTGCGGACCCTGATGAGTCTCGCAACGGGAGCGCTCGTATGGGCCTTCGCCGCCGCGGCCGGGCTTCAGTTTGCGGTCGAATGGGGCGTCATCGCCTTCGCCCTCAACTACATCCCCTTCATCGGGCCCTTCATCGCGACGGTGTTCCCCACGCTTCTGGCGATGGCGCAGTTCGCGACCTGGCAGGCGGCGCTCGGCGTTTTCGTCTGCCTCAACATCATCCAGTTCGTCATCGGCAGCTATGTCGAGCCGCGCATGTCCGGCAACGTTCTGGCGATCTCTCCTTCGGTCGTCCTGTTCTCGGTGTTCTTCTGGACCTTCTTGTGGGGTCTCTACGGCGCCTTCATCGGCGTGCCGATCACGATCGCGGCGCTCACCTTCTGCGAGCATTGGCCCTCGACCCGGTGGATCGCGGACCTGCTCGGCGGCCCGCTGCCGGCGGGCGTCAAGCCGAGCGCAACGGCTTCCCCATAAGCGGTCAGCTCGATCGTTACGCGATCAGCGCGTGTCCTCTTGCGAAGGCGGTATGCGAGGTCAGCAGGTTTGCGGCGGTTTTGGCGGCGGCGGGCTCGCTGGACGCGCCATGGGACATCGCGGAGGATCTGTGAGCCGGACGGCTTGTCGAATGCCTTGCTGACCGCGGGTGCGATGAAATCAGTCACTTCGCGGCGTTCCTGCCCGGCCGGCCGGCGTCTGTTCGTGGATTTCATCGCGGCCGCGTATCTGAGCTGAGGGCCGGGAGCCTATCGGAAGCAGCGACAGTCTGTCTCGAACGCCATACTTCTAGGTTGCGCGGCAAAATCGATGGCGGCCCGGAACCAAACACGCTTCCCCGAGTTGATGACCATGGAGTCATCAACTGGCGCAGGGTCCTCCGGCCCCCTGTGGCGCAGGCGCAAGGAAGCAAGGCCGGCCGAGATTACGGCGGCGGCCTTGGAAGTCTTCGCCGATCATGGCTTCGCAGCGGCAAGGCTCGACGACGTCGCCCATCGCGCCGGCGTCGTCAAAGGCTCGATTTACCTCTACTTCTCGGACAAGGAGGATTTGTTTCGTGCCGTGGTGCGTTCCGCCGTCGTCCCCGACATGGAGACAGTCCGAGGCGCGGCGGAACGTTTTGACGGGCCTTTTGTCGAGCTCGCGCCGCGGCTCCTGCTCGGAGCCGCAGCCGTAATGAGTCGGCCCTCCGTGTCTCGCTTCGCGCGCGTGGTGATCGGGGAGTCGCGGAACTTCCCCGACCTCGCCCGCATCTGGCACGACGAGGTCGTCTCGCCGATGATCGGCGCCGTGGCGCGCGTGATCGCTCGAGCGCAGGCGCGTGGGGAGGCGCGCGAGGGCGATCCTAGCCTCTACGCCTTTTCCCTCGTGGGACCCCTCTTCACGGCCATGCTGTTCCGGGACGTGTTCGGCGAAGCGTCCGACGACCCGCCCAACCTCGACCGCCTGGCTGAGCAGCATGGCCAGACCGTTCTTTGCGGCCTTCTCGCCGCGCCGCCAGCCTGAAACCGACAGGAGCAAAGACCATGGCAGACTCTCGCGTCTTGATCGTCGGCGCCGGCCCGACCGGCTTGGTGCTTGCGCTCTGGCTGACGAAGCAGGGCGTCCCTGTTCAGATTGTCGACAAGACCGCCGGTCCGGGGACGACGTCCCGGGCGCTGGCGGTTCATGCGCGAACGCTGGAGCTCTACGAGCAACTCGATCTCGCCGACGCGGTCGTGACGAAGGGTTACACCGTCCCAGGCCTGCGGCTGTGGCTTGGCGGTCGAGAAGCCGCACGCGTGCCATTCGATGAGATCGCTTCGGACCTGACGCCCTATGGCTTCCTGCACGTCTTCCCGCAGGACGAGCACGAACGCCTTCTGATCGAGCGCCTGGAAGCGTTGGGGGTTCGGGTCGAGCGCTCAACCGAACTCATCGGATACGCCGAGGAAGGCGATCACGTCAGCGCTCGGCTTCGCGGCCCTGAGGGCGCCGAGCGCATCGTCAACGCAGCCTTCATCGCCGGCTGCGACGGGGCGCATTCGAAGGTTCGTGAGATCATGGGCACGGGTTACCCGGGCGGAGCCTACCCGCAGATCTTCTATGTCGCCGACGTCGCCGGCGAGGGCCCGGCGTTCAATGGCGACCTCAATATCGAGCTCGACGAATCCGACTTCCTGGCCATCTTTCCGTTGGCGGACAACGGCCGTATCCGCTTGATCGGGGCGATCAGGCCGGGCGAGGGGAAAGACCTCGACCATCTCACCTTCGTCGACCTCAGCGACCGGGCGACAAAGTTGCTGAAGCTTAAGGTCGACAAAGTGAACTGGCTTTCCACCTACCACATATCTCACCGGGTGACCGACCATTTCCGCCGCGACCGGGCCTTGCTTTTGGGTGACGCCGCGCACATCCACACGCCGGTCGGCGGACAGGGCATGAACACCGGCATCGGCGACGCGATCAACCTGGCCTGGAAGCTTCAGGCGGTCCTGGCGGGGCGGGCGCCGGACGCCCTTCTTGACACTTTCGAGGCCGAACGGCGCGCCTTTGCGCTGCGGCTCGTCCAGACCACCGACCGTTTCTTTAACGTCGCCGCCGCCGAGGGGCGCCTAGCCGAGATCGTCCGCACGCGCTTAGCGCCGATCATTCTGCCCCAGGCGGCGAAGTTCGAGCCGGCGCGCAACTATCTCTTCCGAACGATCTCTCAGATCACGTTGAACTATCGGGGGAAGGGTCTGGATCACGGCCACGTCGGGTCCGTCCATGGCGGCGACCGCCTGCCTTGGGTGAGAACGCGCGACGGCGACAACACCAAGGCGCTGAAGCGCATCGGCTGGCAGGTTCACGTCTACGGCGCGGCCGAGGAGAGGTTGAGACGATGGTGCGAGGCGCGACGCATCCCGATCGAGGTCTACCCTTGGAGCGATGCGATGGGGCATGCCGGACTGCGGGAGAACGCGCTCTACCTGATCCGTCCCGACACCTACGTCGCCCTGGCCGAACCCTCCCAGGCGGTGAGCGCGGTCGAACAGTTTTTCGCCAAGGTTCAGATCAAGCCGTAGCGAAAACCCGGGGAGCGCCTGAAATCAATGATGGAGAGAGGTCGCGTATAGAGGTGTCGTGGCCGCCCGTCGTCCGAGCCGGCGCTGTCGGCCACAGCAAAGTCTAATCCACCGCCGCAATGCTCACGCTCACATCGCATGGCGGCGCGGAATTGGGGGCGCTGGTGACGCTCAGGCCGGCGCCGGCGCGGACGATGTCGGCGTCATTCGCGGCGTTGACGCCGCCCGCCGCCGCGATCAGCGACGATGAAGCGCCTGCGAAACATCGCCGCAGCGAGCTCGATTCCGGCGACCGTCATCGCGCCGCGCGCGGCAAATTCGATGCGCCCGCGCCGCCCATGCAGGCCAACGCCTCGGTGGTCAGGTCCCCGCCTGGCGCGTCCTCGGCGAGCAGCGCCTCCGCCAGGTCGTCCAGGCGCCCGGACGGAGGGGACCGCGATTCTTCCGGCATGGCGAGCTTCAGTCGATCGCGACCATGACGTCGGAAGCCTTGATCACCGCCGACGCGGGCTTGCCGACTTCGAGCCCCAGCGCCTCGACGGCTTCGTTGGTGATGGAGGCCGTGACGACGATCTCGGGGCCGACCTCGATCTTCACATGCGCCGTGGTTGCGCCTTTGGTGATTGCGACCACCTTGCCGGTCAGAACGTTACGCGCAGAAAGTCTCATCGACCGGATCCTGGGGCTGACGTAGGCCGGACGGATCGCCGCGCGTCCACGTGTCCCCCATTAACGGAGCCGGCGCCTCGCCGTCCACGCGCCTTTGCGTCGCAGTTTGTTTTCGGCGACGGGCGTGGCGCGCATTTTGCGACGCAACATCGGTCGCCAAGTTCGCGCGACGGATTGTCGGGTTTCCGACAAAGGAGCCGTTATGGACGCCCAGATCCTCGATCCCAACCGCTTTGCCGCGATCGTCTACGAGGACGGCGCCAAGGTCGACGGACTGATGACGCGCTTCGCCCGGGAGCTTGTCGCGGCGGGCGTGGACGCCCGCGGCATCGTCCAGCTGCCTCCGGACGCCGACGACTGCGGTCCTGGCGCGCTGATGAAGCTCCAGGATGTCGCCACCGGCGAAGTGATCCCGCTCTGTCAGGATCTCGGTCCCGGGGCCGGAAGCTGCTGCCTCGATTCGTCCGCGCTCGCCAGAGCCGCTCAGCGCCTCCGCATCGCGGCGAGCGAGCCATCCGACATCCTGTTCTTTTCCAAGTTCGGCAAGCAGGAGGCGGCTGGCGGCGGCATGCGGGCCGAACTCGCCTACGCCATCAGCGAAGGCCGCATCGTCTTGACCGCGGTCAAACGCTCCCTTCTGCCCTCGTGGGACAGTTTCACCGGCGGCCAAGGCACGCTGCTCGAGCTTCGGCACTGGGGGGTCAGGGACTGGTGGCTGGATAATTCGTCCCTGAGACGTCAGGCCGCTTGAGCTGGCGGCCGCTCTGCGCCTGCGTTCGAACGCCGTCCGGCGTCGTTCAGCGTGCGTTCGACACGCGCTCGACACGCATTCGACATGCGTTCGGCGCTGGATTTGACCTCCTTATTCACCCGTGAATCGTGACTTTTCAACGCGTTGCACTCGAGTTTGCGAGAAAATCGTAACGGCCATCGATTCCGACATTCTGCGAGCGCCCCCTCCACCACCCTCCTCCGCGCTGACGCGCAGGGGAGGAAAGGCGCGCTCTCCTCCCCCATGGAGCGAAAGCGGAATGGGGACCGTCCGAAGGACGGTGGCGGGGTGCGCCGCGGTCTGAGGCTCGCATGAACGGGATCATAGCGGAATTTCTGTTTTTCCGCAATTAAAATTCGCGCCGCCGCCATTCCACGCGAGGCGGCTGCCCTGCTGAAGGATGCGTCGATCCTTTGGCAAAGCAGCCGCGTTCCGCGCGGGCGACTGGCGGTTCGCGCTTTGTGGTCGCGCCAAGAGCGAGCTTACGGGCAGGTGTCCCAGAAGCCGTTCCGCTGGCTCGGGTCGCTGTAGTACCAGCACAGGCCCGGCTGGGGCGGCGGGGGCGCCCAGGCGACCGCCGTGCCGACCGCAAGCACACCGATCGCCGCGCCGGCCGCGATGGCGCCGCCGGGCGCCCAGCGATCGGGCCGGCCGACCCACGCGCCGCGATAGACGCCGCCATGATAGCCGCCAACGCCATAGCCGCCGTGGTAGCCGACGCCTCCGTGATAGCCGACGCCGCGATTCACGTTGACGTTGCGGTTCACGTTCCGGTTGACGTTCACGTTGTTGTGGCCGCCGTGATAACCGCCGCCGCGATGGACGCCGCCGTGGCCGCGGTGCACCTGCGCCACGCCCGGCTCGGCGAGCGCCAACACGCTGGCTGCGGCCATAGCGGTTACCGTCAAAAGTTTCGAAATCTTCGTCACTGAGTACCCTTCCTTTTTTGTCCTAGGTGTTATCTTTCGGGAACGAGCGCCTTTCGGGCGTCTTGTTATGAGGTGCTCGGGCGGCCGCGCCGCGGCGCCTCACTGACCATCGATGTCGGGGACGTCGAGCGCGGCGTTTCCGCCCTCGAGGTGGATCTCAACCTCGTCGATCCGGCCGTTATATTTGAACGGCATCCGGTCCGCGTAATCCTCGATGATGGGCGTGCCGCGATCCTCGCCGACGTCGAGTGTCTCGTCGACCGAATAGATGAAGGGCACCGTATGGCTGATGGTCGTCCTGGGGACTTCGGCGCCGTCCACCTTGAGCACGTATTCGCCGCCCTTGCCGAATTCGCCCTTCTTGCCGGCGTATGCGAAGTCGACGCTGACGACATGGTCGCCAGGCGTGAGCTTGCTCGGGCCGCTGATGCGGATGCCGTCGTTCGGCTGCTGGGTGTTCTTGTAAGCCCATACCGGCTTGCCGTCGAGCATCACAAGACCCCAGCCGGCGAAACGTCCGCCTTGCGTGATGACGACGCCCTCGGCGCCCTTTTCGGGCACGTTGAGCTTCGCCGTGATGGTGTAGGACGTGTTCTTCACCGTCGGCGCGGTTCCCTCGGGAATGCGAACAGTGCCCTGGCGATAAACAAAGTGGGTGTGCCCGCGAGTCAGGCTCGGCCTCTGGAAAACCGCCTCGAGGGTTGCTCGCGGACTGAGAATAAGCGGTAGCGCGTTGTTGCGGCCGGCTTCCGCCCACCACAGCTCCTCCATCTGTTTGAGCTTGTCGGGCATCGTCTTGGCGAGATCATTGCCCTGAGAGAAATCTTTAGTGAGATCGTAGAGCTCCCAATTGAAGCTTTCGGGCGTTAGGCCTTTGGGCTCGGGCATCCAGGCAAAAACGAGCGGGGTGGTCGAAGCCATCCAGCCCTTGTGATAGATCCCGCGATTGCCGAACATCTCGAACAGTTGCGTGGCGCGGCGAGTGGGGGCCTTGGCGTCGTCCCATGTGTAGGCCATCGAGACGCCGTCGATCGGCAATTGTTTCGCGCCGTTGATCATGTCGGGCGCCTTCACGCCGGCGGCCTCCAGAATGGTCGGCAGGATGTCCGTCACATAGTGGAACTGCTCGCGTAAAGTCCCCACGTCCTTGATCCGTTTCGGCCAGCTCATCACCATGCCGTTGCGGGTGCCCCCGAAATGGCTGGCGTAGCGCTTGGTCCACTGGAACGGCGTATCGAACGCCCACGACCACGGCACCGGCATATGGTTGTAGTGGAGCGGTCCGCCGAGCTCGTCCTTGATCGAGTAGAGGTAATCGAAGGTCTCGGTGGCGCCGTTGCCCAGCACGGCAATTTCATTGGCGGTGCCTTGCAGCGTGCCTTCGGCGCTGCCGCCATTGTCGCCTTCGATGAAGATGATCAGCGTGTTGTCGGCAAGCCCCTCTCGTTTGACGGCGTCGATCACGCGCCCGATGTTGTAGTCGTCATAGGCGAGAAAGGCGGCGTAGATTTCCGCCATACGCGCAAAAAGCTCTTTCTGCCTCGCATCGAGAGAGTCCCAAGCGGGCAGGTTGGCTGGCCGCGGCGTCAAAATCGTATCCTGCGGGATCACGCCGAGCGTCTTCTGGCGCGCGAACGTCTCCTCGCGCAGCTTGTCCCAGCCCAGGTCGAACTGGCCCTTGAACTTCGCGATCCAATCCTTCGGGACGTGATGCGGGGCATGGGTCGCGCCGGGGGCGTAGTAGGCGAAGAACGGCTTGTTGGGAGCCAGCGCTTGCTGCTGCTCGATCCAGTGGATCGCCTGATCGGCGAGATCGGAATCCAGATTATAGTTAGCCTTGGCCGCCTCGGTCAGTTTCTCCTTGGGCTCGATCGGAGTCGTGTTCTCGAACAAGGTCGGGTCCCACTGGTTCACGTCGCCGCCGATGAACCCGTAGAAATAATCGAAGCCGAGCCCGGTCGGCCAGAGATCGAACGGCCCCACCGCGCTGCTCTGCCCCGCCGGCACGTTATGGTTTTTGCCGAACCACGCTGTGCTGTAGCCGTTACCGCGCAAGATTTCGGCGACCGTCCCGGCGCTCTTCGGCATTAGCGAATCGTAGCCCGGATAGCCGAGGCTGCGTTCCATGATGATGCCGGTATGGACGTTGTGCTGGTCGCGCCCCGTAATGAGCGCCGCGCGCGTCGGTGAGCACAAGGCCGTCGTATTGAACGCGTTGTATTTCAGACCGTCTGCGGCAAGTGCTTCGAGCGTCGGCGTCGGAACCGGGCCCCCGAATGCGCTCGACGCGCCGAAGCCGATATCGTCGGTCAGGATCAGCAGGATGTTGGGCGCGCCCTCAGGCGCTGAAACCGGCTGCGGAAAGTCGGGCTTCGAGTCGTCGGTCGTCCGCCCGATGACTCCTTTGAACACCGGGTCGGGGTAGGGCAGCACGGAGACGTTTGGCGGGCCGGCCTCGATATTCGGGGCCTTCGCAGCTTGCGCCTGAGCGGAGGCCGGATTCAGCCAGTCTCCGCCGAGGGCGCTCGCGAGAGCCACCTTGGCGGTCGAACGAAACAACTGCCGGCGGTGGAGTTTTGTCATAGCATTTCCTCCTCAAAATCTCGTCACGGCCTTCAGCCAGTAGATGTTGCCCTGAAGCCGGTTCTGCGTTTCCACCTCATGGAGCCATTTGACCTCGAAGGACGTGTCGTGGCCGGCGATCTTGGTGATGTATGACCCGACCGGCCCGACGCCGATGGATTTGCCTTCGAAGGCGCCGAGGTTGGCGCCGACTCCGGTATCCGCCGTCACCTGTCGGTAGTCGTAGGCGGAAACGCCAAGGCCTGCGAGGCCGCCCAGGAAGGGGAGATGCTGCGCGAGCGTGCCGTCGATATGGAACTGCGCGCCTGACCGATAATGGGTGGCGTCGTCGGTGGTGTTGATGTCGATGCCGGGATAGACCGACACCTCAAGGCCGTTCGTCTTGCCGAAGTACATCAGCCCGAGGATGGGCTCAAAGGTCCAGAAGTTCTTGCCAGTATTGGACAGGCGTCCAACTTCATAATCTCCCGTCGGCGCATAAATGCCGAGGCGAAAATTCGCGTTGAGATCCGAATTGACATTGTAGTTCAACATCAGCGGCATTAGCACGATGTCGCCGATGGCGTCGGTGGTCTTCGATTTCTCGGCCGAAATGGATGCGCCATTCAAGAGCGATGCGGTCCCGCTTGCCGAGACATAGGCCTCGATGTACGGAATCGTTACGCTCATCGCGTAACTCCAGCGTGGGCCGAAGTCGAACGACGGACGCCAGACCAACGAGACACCTTCGCCCCAAATTTCGGCCTTGGGACCTCCCACGATGACGCCCGCGAATGGCAGCCGCTTTGTGATGCTGGCCGAACCGATGTAGCCGAGGCCATTGAACTTCACAAAGAAGCCCTCGTTGAGGGGCACCGCATCGATGAAATCGGCAATCGATCCGGGCAGATAGTGACCGGAGCCGCCTTCCTCGGCGGAGGCGGCGTCGGTCAGACAACAGAGCCCAAGGCTGCCGAAGGTCGCGCTGAGCGCGGCCAAGCCATATTTTTTCATCGACCGCCCCCCGCCTGGTCAATTCGCCGGCAGGTCGATCTTCTCATGCGGCAGGCCGCTGTCGTCGATGTCGAAATCCGGGTCGAGGATCGTCTTGCCTTGGGCGCCGAGGAAGCCGGGCTGGGCCAGAATCCATAGGCTCGGCTTCTGTTCCTTCGCGTAGGCCAGCAACCGCGCCTCGAGATCCTGAGCGATCTCGGGGTGCTGTGCGGCGACGTCGGTCGTCTCGCCGGGATCCTCGAAGAGATTGAAGAGCTGCGTCTTTCCGGGAAGAAGCGCGATCTTGATCAGTTTCCAGTCGCCCTTGCGGATAGCGCCGCGGAAGGCCTCGACGTTGATCAGGATATCCTCGTTCGGCGACGGCGCGTCCCCGCCGAGGGTGCTCCACATGTCCCGGCCGTCGAACGGATGGTCGGGGCTGCCTTGGCCGCCGGCGAGCGTCAACAGCGTCGGCATCACGTCGACCATATGCAGCGGCTCGGTGACGACCCGCGGCTTGAGCACGGCCGGCCAGTTGACGAAGGCCGGCACGCGCACGCCGCCCTCTTTGAGGCTGCCCTTGCCGCTGCTAAACGGCGCATTGGACGCCGGCGGCTTCTGCCCCGGCAGAATACCGCCCACGTCGGCGCTCTTCTCCTCGTTGCTCTTGGCGCCCTGAGCGAAGAGCCCGCTGGTCGCCCCGCCGTTGTCGCTGGCGAACAGGATAAGGGTGTTGTCTCGAAAACCCTTCTTCTCCAGTTCGGCGACGATGCGGCCGACCTGGACGTCGAGCTCAGAAATCATCGCCGAGTAGGTCCGCCGCATCGGATCGGCGACGGAGCTGTACTGATCGATGGCGGCCTGAGGCGCCTGGTAGGGCGCATGGGGAGCGAGCGAGGCGAAATAGAGGAAGAAGGGCTGCTTGCCATCCTGCTGGTCGATCAGCTTGACCGCGTCGTCGCCGATGAGATCGGTGTAGTAGCCGTCCTCCTTGAGGAACACGCCGTTCCGCTGCCAGTCGATCACCCCGCCGCGTTCGCGGGTGAAATACTCCACTTCGCCGACAACGTTGCCATAAAAGTAGTCGAAGCCCCGGTTCTGCGGCCAGTATTTTTTGTCGGCATGGCCGAGGTGCCACTTGCCGACCATCAGCGTCTTGTAGCCCGCTTCCTTGAGCGCCTGCGGAAGCGTCTTCTCGTCGGTCGGCAGGCCATAAGTGTGGCTCGGGAAGATGACGAGGGTTTGCAGGCCATAGCGCATAGGATACCGGCCAGTCATCAGCGCGGCGCGGGAGGGCGTGCAGACGGGCTCTCCGTAGAAATCTTCGAGACGGACGCCCTCGCTGGCGAGGCGGTCGATATTGGGCGTCTTGATCTCGCCCCCGCGATAGCCGAGGTCGGCGTTGCCGAGATCGTCGGCCATGATGAAGACGATGTTCGGCCGTAGCGGCTCGGAGCGTCCTACGGTCGCCGCCATCATTGCGACGATCAGCGCCGCCGCAAACATCAATGTTCGAACGCTTAACCCGACCATATGACCTCCATGATCCTCTTGACCGACCCGGCGGTCTTGAGCCGCCTTCGATCACGCGATGCGAGAGGCGGCCCGCGTCCGCCCGCCGTCCCGCAGTCCGTCTGGACCTATCGCCCGGTTTCCCCGAGCGAGGCCCTGACGCACGCGCGTAGCCTGAAACTGGGCCAGGGATTGACCGCCCGCAATCAATTGGTAACGATCTCTGAAATTTTTTTTGCCTTCACCGGCTCGACCTCGCCGCCGGCGACGGGGTCTGGCTGTCAGCGATCTTTTGGAAGAGCCATGCCCAAACGCGCTCAGACGCATAAAACCGTTTCGCGGCACGGGTGGCTCAGCTACACGCCGCCGCCGTTCCGACAGGCCGTGCTGGACCGATGCAAGCTGGAGACCTTCAGCGGGGGTGCGACCATCTTTTCGGTCGGCGATCCGCCCGGCGGCATGTATGGGCTGGCGGCCGGAAGTTTTGCCATTTCCATCGCGCCCGGAGAGCGCGGCCCCTATGTCGCGCATTTCGCGTGGCCCGGCACTTGGTTCGGCGAGGCGGCGGCCTTAACGGAGCAGCCCCGGAAGATCAGCCTCGCGGTCAGCCGGGATTCGGAGGTCTTGCATCTGCCGCTGCCCGCCATTCGGGAGATCGTCGCGGCCGACCCGGGCGCGTGGCGGTTTTTCGGCCTCGCGGCCGTCGCCCACAACGATGTCGCCGTCGGCATCGCGGACGATCTTTTGATCCGCGATCATGTCAAGCGCAGCGTCGCGGTGCTCCTGCGCCTCGGCGGCTGCCGGTATCGCACGCTGGAGGACGCGCGGCCGATCGAGGTCGACGTCAGCCAGGAGGACTTCGCCGCGATGACGAATACGGCGCGAACGACCGCGGGCTCGGTGCTCAGAAAGCTCGAAGCCGACGGCGGCGTCGAGGTCTCGTACCGAAGAGTGCGGATCCTTGCCCCCGACTCGCTGCGAGCCATGTTGGAGCCTTGATAGGAACGACCGTTCTGCGCGCTCCGGACGGCTGGAGCCGCGAGCGGTCGTTCGAATTGACGAGCTTCAATCCTTCGGGGCGTCGAGCAGCGCGCTCTCCTTGAACAGGATTCCCGCGGCGCCCGCGCCGATCAGCGGGGCGACGATGAAGAGCCAAAGCTGTGCGACGGCGCCCGGGTTCGACGCGAAACCAATCAGCGCCGGGCCGATCGAACGCGCCAGATTGACCGAGGTCCCGGTAATGTTGATGCCGACGAGGTGGATCGCCGCGAGCGTGAGCCCGATGGCGAGGCCCGCGAAACCCTTCGGCGTGAAGGGATGCGTCACGCCGAGGATGGTGACGAGGAACAGGAAGGTCGCGACGATCTCGAACACGAAGGCGGAGACCAAGTTGTACTCGCCGAAATTGCCGGCGCCCCAACCGTTCTGCCCTAGCCCGCCGGTCCAGCCCGACGCCTTGCCCGACAGGATGAGGTAGAGCACCGCTGCTCCGACGAGCGCGCCGAGCACCTGCGCGATCCAATATTGAATCATCTCAGCCGCGCTCATGCGCCCCGCGACGAAGACGCCGAAGCTGACCGCCGGATTGACGTGGCAGCCTGAAATCGGCCCTATGCCATAGGCCATGGCGACGATCGCGAAGCCGAAGGCGCTGGCGATGCCAAGCAGATTGACGGCCGTC
>NZ_JBKQOT010000161.1:0-10282 GCF_052145395.1 Roseiarcus sp. | reverse complement strand
GGCGACCGAAATATCAGGGGCCGCAGGGTTCTTCATGCCGACGATATGATAGCCGGCGTCGACGTGCAGGATCTCGCCGGTCACGCCGCGCGACATCGGTGAACGGAGATAGACCGCCGACTCGCCGACTTCGTCGATCGTGACTGAACGCCGCAGCGGCGCATTATGCTCGTTCCAGCGAAGGATATAGCGGAAGTCGCCAATGCCCGACGCCGCCAGGGTCTTGATCGGGCCGGCGGAAATGGCGTTGACGCGGATGGCCTTCCCGCCGAGGTCGGCCGCCAGATAACGAACGCTCGCTTCGAGAGCGGCCTTGGCGACGCCCATCACATTATAATGGGGCATCCATTTCTCGGCCCCATAATAGGTCAGCGTCAGCATCGAGCCGCCGTTCGGCATCAGCTTTTCCGCCCGCTGCGCGATCGCCGTGAACGAGTAGCAGGAGATCGCCAGCGACTTCGCGAAATTGTCCTCGGTCGTATCGATATAGCGGCCGGTCAGTTGGTCCTTGTCGGAGAAGGCGATGCAGTGGACGACGAAATCAAGCTCGCCCCATGCCTTGTCCGCCTCGGCGAAGACAGCGTCGATCGACGCTCCATCGGTGACGTCGCAATGGCCGAACACTTCGGCGCCGAGTTCCTGGGCGAGCGGACGCACGCGCTTCTCCAGCGCCTCGCCCTGGAAGGTGAAGGCCAATTCGGCGCCGGCCGCGCGTGCGGCCCGTCCGATTCCCCAAGCGATGGAGCGGTTGTTGGCGACGCCGAAGATGATCCCGCGCTTCCCGCTGAGGACGCCCGTCGACGCAACGGCCAGATTCGCTTGCTCCATCAAGTCCTCGCTTAAGCTCCGACGCGGCAATGTTTTCGGTTTCCCTTAGCGTTGCTACACGCACATGGGAAGCCGGCGGCGAGTTTTCCCACGTCACAATATATGTGGGATCGCTCATATGAGCGTCGTCCCGGCCCCGGTCCGGTGGGCCAAAATCCCGATGCCGATCGCCTCAGCCGCGGGCCGAGCGCGGATCATAGGGCTTGCGGTCGCGCCATTTCCGCATGAGCTCCATGAGTTCCGGATCCTCCGCGGTGGGCAGGACGATCCGGATCGTGGCGAGCAGGTCACCGGCAGGAAGATCGCCCGCCGCCGGCAGGCCCTTGCCCCGTAACCTCAGCGCCCGTCCGCCGCTCATGCCCGGCGCAATCGACATCTCGACGTCGCCGCCGAGCGTCGGCACGCGCACTTTGCCGCCGAGGACCGCCTCGTAAAGCGTAATCGGCAAATCGAGCCGCAGATCGCGGCCTTCGACCTTAAACAGGGGATGAGGCGCATAGCGAATCGTGACGATGACGTCGCCGGCGGCGCCCCCGCGGCCGCCGGGATGACCTTGGCCACGCAACCGGATCGATTTCCCCTCCTCGATCCCGGCGGGCACGGTCGCGTCGAGCGTCCGGCCGGTCGGCAGCGCGACCCGGACAGGGGCGCCGCTCGCGACCGTCGACAGCGGCACGGCGACCGAAACCGAAATGTCCTCTCCCTTGGAGGCCTGCTGCTGCTGCGGCCGCGTCCGGCCGCGCCGGCCGCCCCCGAACAACTCGGACAAAATGTCCTGGTCGATCGACCCCGCCCCGGTGGCAAATCCGCCTGGCCCGAAGTCGAAGCCGAAACCCCCGGCTCCGGGCTGACGGCCGAAACCTCCAAATCCCTCGAATTGCGGCGCCCGCGGCTTGCCTTCGGCGTCGATCTCACCGCGATCGAACGCGGCGCGCTTCTTCTCGTCGCCGAGAATCTCATAGGCCGACCCGACCTCGGCGAATCGCTCCTTGGCCCGCGGCTCCTTGCTTTGGTCGGGATGGAATTTCTTGGCGAGCTTGCGGAAAGCGGATTTGATCTCAGCCGCGCTGGCCGATTTCGGCACCCCGAGAACCTCATACGGATTACGCATCATGAGCCCAATGTGACACGGTCGCCTTTTTCGAAGCGCGGCCGCCGATGTCTCCCAGCCTTATCTGGGTCTTCGTTCGGCGGCTGGCAAGGTTGCGCGGCGCCGCGGCCGTCGCGCAATGATTCGCGTAGCTTTCCCGATAGACGCGCGGTTGTCGATCCCGGAGGAGGGGGGTAAGACCCGTTTCCCATAGATCGGTTTCACCGGATCAGGAGCGGCTCAGCCGTGGACAGCTCAATGGGCGATTTCACTGAGGCCGAAGACCCTTTCGCCTTGTTCGACCTCTGGTTCCGGGAGGCCTCGGCCAGCGAGATCAACGATCCCGAGGCGATGACCTTGGCGACGGTCGACGACGCCGGCCTGCCGGATGCGCGGACGCTGCTGTGCAAAGGCGTCGATGCGCGGGGCCTCGTGTTTTACGGCAATGTCGAAAGCGCCAAGGGTCGCGAACTCGCCGCCCACCCCAAGGCGGCGGCGCTGTTCCACTGGAAGTCGCTGAGACGGCAGGCGCGGTTCCGCGGGCCGGTGAACCCGCTCCCGGACGCCGAGGTCGACGTCTACTTCACTTCGCGTCCGCGGCAGAGCCGCATCGGCGCTTGGGCGAGCCAGCAGTCCCGTCCACTGGAGTCGCGCGCGGCGCTCGAGGCGGCGGTGGAGTCGTACGCCAAGAAGTTCGGTGAAGGCGACATTCCGCGACCGGCCTACTGGCGCGGCTGGCGCCTCGCGCCGCTGCAGATCGAGTTCTGGCATGACGGAGCGTTCCGCCTGCACGACCGCGTCTTGTTCAGCCGAGCCGACCTCGACGCGCCATGGGAGCGTCGGCGGCTTTACCCGTGAGCGGCGCCATGACCTGGTCGGCGGCCCAATACGTGAAATTCGAGGAGGAGCGCACCCGTCCCGTCTGGGATCTGGTTTCGCGCGTGCCGCTGGCCGTCGCGCGGCGCGCCGCGGACATCGGCTGCGGGCCCGGCAACTCCACCGATGTGCTCCGGGGGCGTTTCCCGAACGCCGACATCGTCGGAATCGACAGTTCGGCGGACATGATCGCGGCGGCGCGAAAGCGGCTGCCGGACATCGCCTTCGAGGTCGCCGACATCGAAGCTTGGACAGATTCGGGCTTCGACGTCATCCTCGCGAACGCGGTGATCCAGTGGATTCCGGATCACGAATCCCTGCTTCCGGCGCTGATTGCCAAGCTCGCCCCTGGCGGCGCGCTCGCCGTTCAGACCCCCGATAATCTCGATGAGCCGTCCCACCGCCTGATGCGTGATGTCGCCGCCGACGGGCCGTGGGCCGGAAAACTCGCGGACGCCGCGAAGGCGCGCGCGGCGCGCCGCGGCGCGGACTGGTACTACCGGCTTCTGCGGCGCCACGCGCCCCGTGTGGACATCTGGCGCACGACCTATTTCCATCCGCTTCAGGGCGCCCACGCCATCGTCGAGTGGGTGAAAGGTACTGGCCTACGGCCCTTCATCGACCCGCTCGACGCCGAAGAGCGCGAGGCCTACCTCGGCCGCTACGAGGCGGCGATCGCCGAGGCCTATCCGGCGGAGGCAGACGGCGTGGTCCTGCTGCCCTTCCCCCGGCTGTTCTTCGTCGCGACCCGGTAGGCGTCACGTCGCGAGGCGAAGCCTGCCAAATCGAACGATCGCTAAGCAGGGTGCATAATCGATCTGCCGTTGGAGACCTTAAGATGCGCCCCGGGGAGGGCCGATGAGCGAGGACGGGCTGACCGGACAGAAGATTTTGATCGTCGAGGACGAGTTCGTCGTCGCCGACAGCTTGGCGATGTACCTCGAGTCGCTGGGCGCCGCCATCGTCGGCCCGGCTTCGAGCGTCGCCGCCGCCGTGGACCTCATTCGCGCGGCGGACCGTCTCGACGTCGCAATTCTGGACGTCAACCTGCAGGGCCAGCACGCCTTTCCGGTCGCCGACGCGCTTATTGCGCGCGGCGTTCCGTTCGTTTTCGTCACCGGATACGGCCCCGACTCGATTCCCAAGCGCTATGGCCGGGTTCCCAGACTCACGAAGCCGTTTCAAGCCGATGAGTTGGTCAAGCTTCTGGGCCGGTAAGCGCCTCGCGCCGCCCGCAAATTCGTATAAGACACGTCCCATGTCTCTCGGCGCGATTCGCATTCTCGGCGTCGACCCCGGCCTCAGAAGTACGGGCTGGGGCCTGATCGAGGCCGCCGGGTCGCGGCTCAGTTTCCTGGCCTGCGGCTCGATCCGGACGGATGCGCAGACTTCGCTCGCCGTGCGGCTCGCCGCGATTCATCGCGCGCTGACCGACCTTATCGAGCAGAACGGCCCTGGCGAGGCGGCGGTCGAGGAGACCTTCGTCAATCGCGATCCGCAATCGACCTTGAAGCTCGGGCAGGCGCGCGGCGCGGCGATCGCCGCGCTGGCGCTCAAAGACCTGCCGGTGTCCGAGTACGCCGCGAACCTCATCAAGAAGACGGTGGTGGGCGTCGGCCACGCCGAGAAGAATCAGGTGGTGATGATGGTCAAGATGCTGCTGCCGGCCTCGGACGCCGGGAGTCCGGATGCCGCCGACGCCCTCGCGGTCGCGATCTGCCACGCCCAGCATCGCATGGCGCGCGCGAGAGGCGCCGCATGATCGGCAAGCTGCGCGGGATCGTCGACAGCCTCGACGAGGACGAACTCATCCTCGACGTCAACGGCGTCGGCTACGTGGTCGCCGCCTCGGCGCGGACTCTCCGCGCGCTACCGCCGCGCGGGGCGCCGGCGGAGCTCTTGATCGAGACCCACGTGCGCGAAGACGCCATCAAACTCTACGGCTTCATGACCGCAGCCGAGCGCGACTGGTTCCGGCTCTTGCAAAGTGTGCAGGGCGTCGGCGCCAAGGTTGCGCTTGGCATTCTCGGCGCCCTGACGGCGGACGCGCTCTCCGGCGCAATCGCCCGGCAGGACAAGGCGATGATGGCGCGCGCCCCCGGCGTCGGCCCGAAACTCGCGGCCCGGCTGGTGCTGGAGCTCAAGGACAAGGCGCCGGCGCTTGGTCCCGCCGGCTTTGGCGATGCGCCCTTGAGCGTCGAACGCGACGCCAGGCTGCCGAAGCCGGCGCAAGACGCGGTTCTCGCCCTCGTCAGTCTCGGCTACGCGCAGGCGCAGGCGGCGGCGGTGATCGCCAAGGCCTCTGGCGAACTCGGGGCGGAGGCGCAGACGGCGGCGCTGATCCGGGCGGGCCTGAAGGCGCTGGCGCAGTGAATGGTTCTTACTATATTGGCATCGATGGCAAAAAGGTAAGAGCATGTCTGCGACAGCGACGGTCTCGTCGAAATTCCAAGTCTCTATCCCAAAAGAGGTTCGCGACCGGATGGGGCTGCGGCCGGGACAGAAGGTGGCCTTTATCGCCAAGATCGAGGGCGTGCTGATGGTTCCGGTGCCCGGACGTGAAGAGATTGCGGGCATGGCCCGCGGAACAAACCCAGAGGGCTATCGCGATCGAAACGACCGCTTCTGATGAGGGTCGTCGATACGTCAGTCTGGATCGAATGGATACAGGACACGCCGCTCGGGCAGCGTCTGGCCCTGGAGTTACCGCGAAATGAGGACTGGATCGTCCCAACCATCATTCAATACGAGCTTGCGCGCTGGCTTGCGCGCGAATTGTCCGATGAGGCGGCATCCCGATTGCTGGCGTTCACGACGGAGCTGGCCGTCATTCCTGTGACAACCGACCTTGCGACGAAAGCGGCGGAATATGCAGCGCTCTATAAACTCGCAATGGCGGATTCGATCATCTACACGACAGCCGTGGATTCCGGAGCGGATTTGCTGACCTGTGACGCGCATTTCGCCAAATTGCCGCACGTTGTTTACTTGGCGAAGCATCCGCGATGAAGGTCGCGCGCCTTTGCTTCTTCATGCGGATGACCGCGCTAAGCCGGTCGGCCTCAAAGGCGCTGGCGCAATGACGGTTTCGGTCCCGCAGCGGCGCTTTCTCGGCCCCTTTATCGGCATCGCGTTCCTGTTCGGGGCGCTCGGGCCGCCGATCGGAGGGGCGACGTTCGTTCCGCTCGCGCTTCTCCTCAAGGCGCCGGCCGCCGCGGGCGCTTTCGCCCTTACGGCCGTGGTCGCGTCGCTTTTCGGCCACTGGGTCATGCTGTTGGCCGCCTACGGGATCGGTCTTGGGCCGGCGACGGCGACCGGTGTCCTTTACGCGCTGTGGGACGCCGCGGCGCCTAAGCGGTGGCCGCGCGCGCTCATCGCCGCCGCGATCGGCGGGGTCCTGGCCTATGCGGTTGCGCTGCGCCTCGCCGCGTTCGGCGCCTCTCTCGACATGATGTTCGAAACCAACTTCCACGCCCCGACCGCGCAATCGATCAGCTTAACGACGCCTGCCCCGGCGGAGCCCGTCACGACAGGGAGCGGTCTCGTCCGCGCTTTCGTCATGAGCGGCGCGGTCGCTGGCCTCGCCTGCGCGATGGCCGCCAGTCTCTGCGGTCTGACCATGCAGCCAAGCCCGTTCCGTCCGGGCGCCGAGGGAGCCGCCTGATGGCCGACGCCCCGCGCCGACTCGTTTCCGCGGAAAAACGACCGGAGGACGACGCAGCCCTGCGCCCACAGGTTCTGGCGGACTTCACCGGCCAGGAGGCGGCGCGCAAGAACCTCAAGGTGTTCATCGAATCGGCCAAGGCCCGCGGCGAGGCGCTCGACCACGTGCTGTTCGTTGGGCCGCCGGGCCTCGGCAAGACGACGCTTGCCCAGATCGTGGCGCGCGAGCTCGGCGTCAATTTCCGCTCGACCTCGGGCCCAGTGATCGCCAAGGCCGGCGACCTCGCCGCCCAGCTCACCAATCTCGAGCCGTGCGACGTGCTGTTCATCGACGAGATTCATCGGCTCAACCCCGCGGTCGAGGAGATTCTTTATCCCGCGATGGAGGACTTCCAACTCGACCTCATCATCGGGACGGGACCGGCGGCGCGCTCGGTGAAGATCGATCTCGCCAAGTTCACCCTGATCGGCGCGACAACGCGCGCCGGGCTGCTCACGACGCCTTTGCGCGACCGGTTCGGCATTCCGGTGCGGCTCAATTTCTATACCCCCGAGGAATTGCAGAGCATTGTCGCGCGCGGCGCGCGCGTCATCGGCCTCGCGCTCGCGGAAGAGGGGGCGAACGAGATCGCCCGCCGCTCGCGCGGCACGCCGCGCATCGCCGGGCGGCTACTGCGCCGCGTCCGCGATTTCGCCGTGGTTGAGGGGTCGAGCGAGGTGACGCGGGCGCTCGCCGACGAAGCCCTGCGGCTCCTCGACGTCGATTCGATCGGGCTCGATCAGATGGACCGCCGCTATCTCGACGCGATCGCGCTCAAGTTCGGCGGCGGGCCGGTCGGGGTCGAGACCATCGCCGCGGCGCTTTCGGAGCCGCGCGACGCGATCGAGGACATCATCGAGCCCTACCTCATTCAGCAGGGCTTCGTGCAGCGGACGCCGCGCGGGCGTCTGTTGACCTCGCATGCGTTCCGGCACCTGGGACTCGCCGAGCCGCAGCGCGAGGGGCCTCAGCCCAACTTGTTCGACGACGAGTGAGGCGATAATCGCCTTGCTCGCTGCTATTGCAGGACCAAGCTTTGCCGAGTCTCTTCCGCTTCCTGGTCGTCGTCGCCGTGCTGGCGGGCCTCGTCTATGCCGGACTGTACGCCCTGGCGAACTTCGTCCAGGTCAAACCCCGCGAGATTACCCAGACGATCCAGTTGCCGAAGGCGAACCCATGACGAATGAGAGAGGCGCCCTCGTCGTCGGCTTCCTCGACGCGCTCGCCGCTGAAAGGGGCGCGAGCGTCCATACGATCGAGGCCTACCGGCGCGATCTCGACGATTATGTATCGCATCTCGGCGCAGGCGGAGGCGATCCTCTGACAGCCGGCGCAGCGGAGGTGCGCGCCTACCTTGCCGAACGCGGCGCCGAAGGCCTCAAGGCGTCGTCTCTGGCGCGACGGCTTTCGGCCATCCGGCAATTCCACAAGCATCTTTACGCCGAAGGACGCCGCGCCGACGATCCGACGCTGGCGATCGAGGGCCCGCGCCGCGGACGGCCGCTCCCCAAGGTTCTGACCGTCGACGACATAGAGCGGCTGATCGCGGCCGCCCGGCAGGGGCTCGACGACCCGGAGCGGCCGATCCGCGAGCGGCTCGCGCTCGCACGGATGACCTGCCTCATCGAGTTGATCTACGCCTCGGGCTTGCGCGTCTCGGAGGCTCTCGGCCTGCCGAAGTCCGTGGCCCGTACGAAAGAGTCGTTCGTCACAGTTCGCGGCAAGGGCGGCAAGGAACGCCTCGCGCCGCTGTCCAGGCCGGCCCGCGCCGCGGTGGCGGCCTACCGGGCCCTGCTGGGTGACGCTGCGCCTGGCCTCGCCGCCTCGCCCTGGCTCTTTCCGGCCGACAGCGAGAGCGGCCACCTGACGCGTCAAGCCTTCGCCCGCGATCTGAAGGTCGCGGCCTCGGCAGCCGGCATCGCGCCGGCGCGCGTCAGCCCCCACGTTCTGCGCCACGCCTTCGCGAGCCATCTGCTGCAGAACGGGGCCGATCTGCGCGTGGTCCAGGACCTGCTCGGCCACGCCGACATCTCGACGACGCAAATCTATACCCACGTCCTCGATGAGCGCGCGAAGGCGATGGTGCGCGATCTGCATCCGATGAACGACGAGGAGGACGCGACCCCGTGACCGACGACCCGTGGCGCGTCACCCCCGATGGCGTCGTCGTCGCTTGTCGTCTGACGCCGAAGGGCGGTCGCGACGCCATCGACGGTGTTGCGCGGTTGTCGGACGGAACATGCGTGCTCATCGCCCGTGTGCGTCAGGCGCCCGAGGACGGCCGCGCCAACGACGCGCTCTGCGCTCTTCTGGCGGCGAAACTCGATGCGCCCGTGTCCCGGGTCCGGCTGACCGCCGGCGCCAAAAGCCGGCTGAAGCAGGTCGCGGTGAGCGGCGATCCCGAGGCGCTCATCGCACGATTGCGGGCGCTGTGAAAGACGAAGCGTCACGACACCCGCCATTGCGCTTGAGCCGAAAAAGGGCTTCGATGCTCGGAGAGTTTGCTCGGCGTTCAAGAGGCTCGCGCTGCGCCGTGGCGCGCTAGCGGGGACGCCGCATTTCAGGAGGGATGTGCATGAAATCTGCCATATTCGCCGGCGTCACGCTGGCCGCCGTCATCGTGGGCGGGAGCGCGGCATCCGCAAAGACGCTCGTCTACTGCTCCGAGGGAAGTCCCGAGAACTTCACGCCGGCGATCAACACGACCGGAACCAGCTTCGACGCGGCGCGGCCTATCTACAACCGGCTGACCGAGTTCAAGCGCGGCACGACCGAAGTCACGCCGGGCCTCGCCGAAAGCTGGGACATTACCGATGGCGGCAGGACGATCACTTTCCACCTGCGCAAAGGCGTGAAGTTCCATTCCCTGAAGGACTTCAAGCCCACCCGCGATTTCAACGCTGACGACGTGCTTTGGTCGATCGACCGACAATGGATGCCGGACCACCCCTATTATAAAGTCTCGGGCGGCAAGTACGATTATTTCAACGACATGGACATGCCGAAACTGCTCGATTCGGTCACGAAAGCTGACGACTACACGGTGGTGATGAAGCTCAAGGAGCCGAACGTCGCCATCCTCGCCAATCTGGCGATGGACTTCATGGCGATCGGGTCCAAGGAATACGCCGACTTCCTGCTCAAGAAGGGGACGCCCGAGCAGTTCGATCAGGCGCCGGTCGGAACGGGGCCGTTCTCGTTCGTCGCCTACCAGAAGGACTCGGTCATCCGCTACAAGGCGAACAAGGATTTCTATGGCGAGAAGCCGCTGGTCGACGACCTCGTCTTCGCCATCACGCCCGACGCCACCGCGCGCTACGCCAAGCTCAAGGCGGGCGAATGCCACGTCAACGCCTATCCGCGTCCGGCCGACCTCGCCGAGATGGAGAAGGATCCGACGCTGAAGGTCATCCACGCGCCAGGGCTCAACGTCGCCTACTGGGCGTTCAACAATACGAAGCCGCCGTTCGACAGGAAGGAGGTGCGGCAGGCCTTGTCAATGGCGATCGACCGCGACGCCATCATCAAGGACGTCTATCTCGGCGCCGGCGAGAAGGCGACGACGCTGATCCCGCCAACCATGTGGTCCTACGACGACAAGATCCCGGACGTCCCGTACGACCCTGAGAAGGCCAAGGCGATGCTGGCGGCGGCGGGCGTGCAGACCCCGCTCGAGATCGATCTCTGGTATCAGCCGGTGGCGCGCCCTTACAACCCGAACGGCCAGCGCATCGGCGAGATGATGCAGGCGGCTCTGGCCACGATCGGGGTCAACGCCAAGCTCC
>NZ_JBKQOT010000160.1:0-8634 GCF_052145395.1 Roseiarcus sp. | reverse complement strand
GCGCAAACCGCCTTCAGGCCAGACAACAGCGACGCCAAAATCTCCATCCCTAGCGTGAATCATGTTTCCCCTGATTTGTGAATCCCAAAAAATGCCCTTCTTTTAGAATTGCTGGCGATTGAGCGATGGTCTTGACGACAAGCAGCCGTGGTCGCAGTGACCACGAAATGCGCAAGAGCAACACCCGCCGGGACGGAGGTCTCGACGCGTTGCGGGCGTCGCTCACGCTTTTGGTGCTGTTTCACCATGCGGCGATCACCTATGGCGCCTCGGGCGACTGGTACTACAAGGAAGTGCGCACGGGACCGGACCTCTCGAGCCAGCTCCTCAGCCTGTTCTCCGGCTTCAATCAGGCCTTCTTCATGGGCCTGTTCTTTTTGCTCGCGGGCTATTTCACGCTGGGCGCGGTCGAGCGACATGGGGCGGCCGTCTACATACGGGAGCGCGCGGTGCGGCTCGGCCTGCCGCTGATCATCTATTTCCTGCTGCTCTCGCCCGCCACGATGGCGCTTGCCGCGACGGCGCGCGGACGGAATTTCTTTGCGGCCCTCGTCGGCAACTGGACACAGGGGCGCATGGAGCCGGGCCCCTTGTGGTTCTGCGAGGCGCTCTTGATCTTCGCCGGCCTTTATCTCGCCATCCGCGCCTTCGCGCCGGGCCTCGCGCGCCGGGCCTCGCCGTCTTTCCCCTCCGACGTGACGCTCGCGCTGGCTGCGCTCGGCACGGGCGTCGCCGCTTTCCTGCTGCGTCTCGTCTGGCCTACGGGCGCGACGCTGCTCTATCTGCAACTCGGCTATTTCGCCAGCTATGTCGTTCTGTTCGCGGCCGGATGCCTCGCCGCGCCCTGGGCGTGCCTCGATGAGGCGCCGCCCGAGCAGCGGCGGCTGTGGATCACGGTCGCATGGGTGACCTTTCCCCTGATGCCGATCGCGGTCGTGCTCGGCCGGCATATTCCATGGCTCGCGGGCGCGCAGTCCGGCGGCTGGAATGTGCAAGCCGCGGTCTATGCGCTTTGGGAGCCTTTTCTCGCCTGGGGCGTGATCTTGGGCCTGCTGCATTTTTACACGCGCCGGTTCGAGACGCTCGGGCCCCTATGGCGGTCGCTGTCGCGTCGCGCCTATGCGATCTACATCATCCATCCGCCGGTGCTGGTCGCACTCGCGCTCGCATGGCGGTCCGCCGCCGCGCCGCCGGCGCTGAAATTCCTTGTCACGGGGACCGCGACCTGCCTTGCGTGCTACCTGCTGGCGGGCCTGCTGCTCAAAGCTCCCGGCGCGAACAAGGTTTTGTAGGTCGAATCGTTTCGTCAGAGGCGAAGAACTGGGGACCGAAAGCCGCAGCGGGCCTCGTCGCCGCTTTTGCTTGTCCCGCGACCGAAATCCGTCAAACCTCGCCGGAAAAGCGCCGGCCGGCCGAATCGCCGCGGCGGCGAGGGGATCGCGTCATGTTCAAGCGACTGCCGGTGCTGTTGAAGGCCGCGTCCTATGCGTTCCGCGGCGGCTTCCTGATCCGGCCGTTCCTGATCGTCCTGGCGCTCGCGACCGCCGGGACGGTTCTCTCGGGACTCGAGGAGCAATATCCCGGAATTCGCGCCTTCATCCCGCAGACGCTCTTTCCCTCGCAGGCCGATCCTCAGGTCGCGCAGGCGATTTTGACCAGCATCGCGACCTCGACCATGACGGTCGTGTCGATCGTGTTCGCCATCCTTTTGATGACGCTGACGCTGGCCTCGACCCAGTTCTCCCCGCGCATTTTGGTCAGCTTCGTGCGCGACCACGTCACGCAGTGGACGCTCGGCGTTTTCCTGGGAACCTTCTCCTATTGCATCGCGGCCCTGCCCGCGGCGCGCTCGCTGCCGACGCCATTCGCGCCGGTCGTCACCGTCACCGGAGCGATGGCGCTCGCGCCGGTCTGCGTCGGCTGGCTCATCTATTTCATCCACCACATCTCGAACGCCATCAGCGTCAATCACATCCTCGACCGCATCGCGCGGGAAACCGAGGAGGTGATCGACGAACTGATGCCCTACCCCTGGCGTCCGGCGCACTGGGACCTGGCTTACGGCGTCTCGCTCGATGCTCTCGTCACGGCCATTCCGAGCCCGCGGTCCGGCTACATCCGGTTTCTCGACATCCCGCAGCTGACGGCGCTCGCCAAGTCGCTCGGCGTGTGCCTCAGGCTCGAGCGCCGCGTCGGCCAGTTCGTTCCGGAGGGAGGGGTTCTCATCACCGCCTCGCACGGCGAGCGGATTTCAGCGGAGCGCGCCGCAGAGTTCATCGCGGCGATCGACATCGGCCCAACCCGCACGATGCAGCAGGACATCGAGTTCGGCATCGTCCAGATCGTGGACATCGCGCTGAGAGCGATCTCGCCGGCGGTCAACGATCCGACGACGGCGATCAGCGGGGTCGACCAGCTCAGCGCGATCCTGATCCGCTGGACCGGCCGGGCGCCGCCGCAGACCTACCACTACGATCCGCCGCACGTCCTTCGCGTCGTGGCGCCGTGGGCGGATTTCGAGGCGCTGCTCGACCTCGCCTTCGAGCAGATCCGCCACTATTCCGTCACCGACGCGGCGGTCAGCCTGCGGCTGATGCGCGCGCTTGGCGACGTCTCGGCGGCGAGCGTCGATCCCTCGGTCCGCCGTCAGCTTTTCCAGCGCGGCAAGCGCATCATGGACGGCTGCGCCGCGCGGCTCGAACCGTACGACGTCGCGAGGCTGGAGGAGCGTTTTGCCCGTCTCGCCGCACAGGCCTCGTAAGGACGCGCCAGCGGGAAGTTCCGCGCGCCTCGCCGGGCGGGCATCGCTCAGTTCATCTCGTCGGCGAGCGCCGGCATCGGCAGGACGCCGACGCCCTCTTCGATGAGCGCGCGGGCCTCGTCCAGGCTCGCTTGGCCGCGGATCGCCCGCTCCGGCTCGTCGCCGGCGTGGATAGCGCGCGCCACCTCGGGAAACTTGGCGCCGACGTCGTCGGTGTTCGCTTCGATCTCGTGCCGGAGCTTGGCCATCATCTCGCGGGCCTGGCGGCGCTTGTCGTCGAGCAGCGCTCCGGCGGGCGGCTCAGGCTGATGGCGCTCGCCGCCGCCGACGACGGCCGGCGCCATGATCGCCTTGTCGACCGCGGTCGACCCGCACTCGGGACAGACGACGAGCCCCCGCTCGCGCTGCTTCTCATAAGCGGCGCTGTCCGGAAACCAGCTCTCGAATTCGTGCCCCTCGGCGCAGCCGAGCGCATATTTGATCATGGGTCAGCCCGCCAGCAACGGGTCCAACCCGCCCGCCGCATCGAGATCATAGAGATCGTCGCAGCCGCCGATAGGCCTGCCGCCGATGAAAATCTGCGGCACAGTCGAACGTCCGCCCGTCTTCTCGGCCATCGCCGCCTGCGCTGCGCGGTCGCCATCGACGCCGATTTCCTCGAACGCCACGCCCTTTTTCTCCAGCAGCGACTTCGCGGCGTGGCAGTAGGGACACGTCGATTTTGTGTAGATGACGACCGGCTGCACTTGGAATCCAACTCCTTGGCGCGGATGGGCCTGAATCCGCACTATATGGGCGGTCATCCGCCCGTAACAACCCGAGCAAAAACCAGCACGTCGACCCGCTTCGCACCTGCCCGGATGAGCGCGCGGGATGCGGCGTTGGCGGTGGCGCCCGAGGTGAGCACGTCGTCGACAAGCACGACGTTCAGGCCCTTCACCCTTGCGCCGTCGGCGACCTTGAACGCCCCCTGGACGTTTTCGGCGCGCTGCGCCCGGCTGAGGCCGACCTGGCTGTGGGTCGCCTTGACCCTGATCAGCGCATTGACGTCGCAGGGCTTTCCGGTCGCGCGAGCGACTTCGCGAGCCAGCATGGCGGCCTGGTTGAATCGCCGGCGCCACAGCCTCAGCGGGTGAAGCGGCACGGGCGCGAGACAATCGGCGTCGGCGAGGATGTCCGCCCCCGCCCGGGCCATCCAGCGCCCGATCGGCCGGGCGAGGTCGGCGCGGTCGGAGTATTTGAGGCGGTGGACGAGCCTGCGCGCCGGCCCGTCCTCGAAGCGGGCGACGGCGCGGGCGCGGGCGAAGACGGGCGGGTCGGCCATCGCCTGCGGCGACAGGAGCCCCTCGCCGAGGTCCTGCTCGAACGGCGTACCAAGGCGCTCGCAATAGGGCCGCTCGATGAACCGCATCGCGCTCCAGCACCGCGGGCAAAGCGCGCCATGCGCCTCGGTCGCGGCGCGACAGGCGAGGCAGGTCGGCGGATAGAGCGTATCGATGGCCGCTTTCGCCAGCCGCCGGGCGAGGCCGAGCGCGCGCCGCCTCCAGTCCGGGGCGGCGACGTCATATGCGGGAAAGGCGTAATCCGCATCCATGGAACAAGGCTAGCGCGATCCTCCGGTTTGCGCGAGAGGACCGGTCGTCGCATAAGGAGGGCCGATGGCCCCATCCCCTCCGGAAATCTTCGACCGCGCGCTTGGGCGCCGGTGGCTCGATCGGGCCTGGGCGCGCGCCGGAGACGGCGGCGGCGCCGATTTCCTCCTGCGGCGCGCGGCCGAGGACCTCGCCGACCGGCTGTCGCTGGTCAAGCGGCGATTCGCCCTCGCCGCCGACCTCGGGACCCCCGGCCCCCACGCAGCGGCGGCGCTTGCGGCGGGCGGTCAGATCGACCGGGTGTTGCGGTTCGGCCCCACCCGCTCGAGCCTCGGCGCGGGCGACTATCTTCGGGCGATCGGCGACGTCGAGCGCCTGCCGCTCGCCGACGGCCGGTTCGACCTCGTCGTGTCGCTGTTCGCTCTGCAGACGGTCAACGATCTGCCCGGAGCGCTGATCCAGATGCGGCGAGCGCTCGCGCCCGACGGGCTCATGGTCGCAGCGCTCCTCGGCGGCGACACCTTGACCGAGTTGCGGCAGAGCCTGACTCTCGCGGAGAGCGAGGTCCTCGGCGGCGCGGCGCCCCGCGTCGCGCCCTTTGTCGACGTGCGTGCGCTGGGCGCGCTGGCGCAGCGGGCGGGCTTCGCGCTGCCGGTCGTCGATCTCGACCGCGTCCCCGTCCGCTATCTCGACATCGTTGCGCTGATGCGCGACCTCAGGGCCTTCGGCGCCGCCAACGCCCTCGCGGACCGCAGCCGCAAGCCGCTGCGGCGCGAAGTCTTGGGGCGAGCCGCGGCGGCCTACGCCGAGCGGTTCTCCGATCCGGACGGACGTCTGCGCGCGACCTTCGACATCGTCTGGCTCAGCGCCTGGGCGCCGCACGAGAGCCAGCAGAAGCCGCTGAAGCCCGGCTCCGCGACCGCGCGGCTGGCTGACGCGCTCAAAACCCGCCGCTGATCCGGCGCGCTTTTGCCACGCGGCCGCCATTTGACCGCCGCGGCGGCAGCAATAAGATGACACGCGATCGTGTGCAGTTGGATCGGGAGGCCGGACGCAGAGCGATAACGGAGGTTCCCATGGCGCAGTCGGAGAAGTGTCAGGCGCCGCCTGCCGACGGCCCGCGGCAAGCGAAGACGAAGAAGCTTGACCCGCTCGTCCGTTACATGATCTTCCACTGGATTCTCGGCACGCTCGGCGGGGCCTTGTGCGCCACGCTGCTGCTTGTGTTCGATCCGTTCGGCATCCGGCCGCTCATCCATGACAGCGGGCTTGGCGTGCAGGCGGTTTTCCTGCTCTACGTCGGCTTCATGACGTCGTTCGGCGGCCTCGTCTGCGCGGCGGCGGTGATGTTCCCGCCGAAGGACGACGACGAACCGCCGCGCGGCGGCGGCCTGCGCGGGAACGTCGTACCGGCCAAGTGGCGGCCGCGGCTGGCGCCTGTGCGCGCGCAAACCCGCCCCTAAAGGCGCGCGCGGACCACCCGTCCGGTCAGCGCCACGCCGGCAAGGACGAGGCGAACCCGGCACAGGCCGATCGGCTGGACGCCGCGGCCACTTGCGGAGACAATGCGGGGATGAAGACGGTCACCATCCGCGAAGCGAAGAACCGGCTGTCGGAATTCGCCCGCAAGGTCGAGCGCGGGGAGACGATTGTCGTCACGCGCAACGGCGCACCCGTTTTCGACATGACGCCGCACAAGCCGAAGAAGGGTCTGCGTCTCGAAGCGATCGAGGAATTCAAGCGGGAGTTCGGAACCGACAACCTGGTCGAATTCATTGCCGACGACTTCGACGATCCGCTGCCGGAAGATTTTCTCCTGCGCCCCTTGCCGCCTGACGCATGAGGCTGCTGCTCGATACGCATATTTTCCTGGCGCTGATCGGGTCTAGCTCGGCCAATCTGCCAGCGGCCATCGTAGTGTTGATGGAGGACGATGAGGCCGAGTCTCATTTAAGCGCCGCGAGCCTGTGGGAGATCGCGATCAAATGCCGGTTGGGCATGCTCAGGCTGGTCCCCGAGCTCGACGCCTTGCCAAGGATTCTCCAGCGCCTCGGCATCCGGATCGTGCCGATCGACGAACGCCATGCGCTCGTGGCCGTGGACCCCGAGCCTGCAACCCGCGATCCGTTCGACTGGATGCTGCTCGCGCAATGCCAGATCGAAGGGCTGAAGCTCGTCACCGTCGACCGCGCTCTCGTTTCGCATCGCCTGGCGGCGAGGCCATAGCCGGCTCACTGAAAATTCCGTCCCGCCGGCATCGCCTTGCGGACTTCGATCGTGTCGAGCGGCAGCGTCGGCGGCGCGCGGGGGTCGTCGAGGCGCGGGGGACTCGCGAAGCGGTTGCCCTGGCGCTTCTGCGCCATGGTCATCTGCGGCCTCTTGACCTCGTCGGCGCGCGCGCTCGGGTCGATCGTTGCGCCCGCCTCCGACAAAAGCCCGAGCATCGGGGTGAGGTCGTCCATGCGGTCGGCGACGACGTGGATGACGCCCTGCTCGTTCTGCAATTTCCCGATCACCGCGATGAAGCGCGCCCCGAGCACGATCGCGCGCAGCCGCTCGAACGCCTTCGGCCAGACGATGACGTTGGCGACGCCGGCCTCGTCCTCGAGCGTCATGAAGATGACGCCCTTGGCAGTGCCAGGCCGCTGGCGCACCAGCACGAGGCCCGCGACCGTCACGCGCTCGCCGCTCCTGACCGAGGCAAGCGCGTCCGAGCGCAAAATTCCGCGCGCCGACAATCGCGCGCGCATGAACGAGGTCGGATGCGCCTTGAGCGACAGCGACAGGCGGCGGTAGTCCTCGACCACATGCGCGCCGAGCGGCATCGGCGGCAGCTTGGCGTCCGGCTCCGCGTCGCGCTCGGGGCGAGAGGCGGCGAACAAGGGCAGCGCGTCCTGGTCGCCGACCCGGTCGAGCCCGCGCACCGCCCACAGCGCCTCGCGCCGGTCGAGGCCGAGCGAGCGGAAGGCGTCGGCGTCGGCGAGTTTTTCCAGCGCGGCGGGGGAGAGGCCGCTCCTGAGCCACAAATCGCGCACGGAGTCGTAGCCCTCCCCTCGCCGCTCGACCAGCTTCAGCATGTCGTCCTCCTTGACCCCGAGGATCTGCCGCAAGCCCAGGCGCACCGCGTGCGTCGCGCGGATGTGTTCCGCCATGGCGGCGTGGCGAGGGTGGATCCCTTCTCCCCGTTCACGGGGAGAAGGTGGCCGCGCAGCGGCCGGATGAGGGGCTGCGCCGCCCTCTCCGGAAGAATCCGCGCCGCCCCTCATCCCATAGGGCGGCGAAAGACGCCCGTCTCTCGACGGGCTATGCCTCTCCCCGCACGCGGGGAGAGGGGGCCTTGGCTCCAGCGTGCAGTCCCAGTCCGAGAGGTTTACGTCGACCTCGCGCACTTCGACCCCGTGCTCGCGCGCGTCGCGCACGAGCTGAGCCGGGGCGTAGAAGCCGAGCGGCTGGGAATTGAGCATCGCGGCGGCGAACACGTCCGGATAGCGGCACTTCATCCAGCACGAGGCGTAGACGATGAGCGCGAAACTCGCCGCGTGACTCTCGGGAAAGCCGTATTCGCCAAAACCCTCGATCTGGCGGAAGCAGCGCTCGGCGAATTCGCGCTCGTAGCCCTTCGCCGCCATGCCCTCGATCATCTTGTCCTGAAAGGTCTGGATCGTGCCGACCCTTCGGAAGGTCGCCATGGCGCGCCGGAGCTTGTCGGCTTCGGCGGGCGTGAAGCCGGCGGCGACGATGGCGATCTTCATCGCCTGCTCCTGAAACAGCGGCACGCCGAGCGTCTTCATCAGCACCGCCTCGAGCTCCTTCGACGGATAGACGACGTCCTCGAGCCCCTGCCTTCGGCGTAAGTATGGATGCACCATGTCGCCCTGGATCGGCCCGGGGCGCACGATCGCGACCTCGATCACGAGATCATAAAAACTCGCCGGCTTCAGCCGCGGCAGCATCGACATCTGCGCCCGGCTCTCGATCTGGAACACGCCGATCGTGTCGGCGCGCTGGATCATGGCGTAGACGCAAGCCTCCTCGGAGGGGATGGTCGCGAGCGAAAGCCGCTCGCCGTAATGTTTGCCGAGAAGGACGAGCCCCTTCGACAGCGCCGTCAGCATGCCGAGCGCGAGCACGTCGATCTTGAGTAGGCCGAGCGTGTCGAGATCGTCCTTGTCCCATTCGATGGTGGTGCGGTCCTCCATCGCCGCATTCATGATCGGCGCGATCTCGTCCAGCCGGTCGCGGGTGATGACGAAGCCGCCGCTGTGCTGAGTGAGGTGGCGC
>NZ_JBKQOT010000159.1:0-8145 GCF_052145395.1 Roseiarcus sp. | reverse complement strand
TAATTGACAATGGCTTGTATACGTAATTAGTACAAATACCTGCGCAGCAGCCGGCTCAAGCTCAAGCCAATCAAAGCAATATAGTTACGATGGGCAGATTTTGCTCTAATAAGATCTTAGTGCCTGGAGCGCTAATTCAAAATACGACGCTTCCTCCGTGTGGGTTGGATAAGAAGCAAAATGCCGGCGGAACCGTAGTAATTACAAACACGGAGACTCACAAAATTGATGATGTTGTGATGAATACTGATACGAAGTCGGCAATAAAGACAACAACTACAACTACAACTTCGATATTGCCAATTACAGGCCGCAACTTTGGAGTCACCTTTGAGGGTATAGGGAGAGTTGAAATTACTTTTGAATTGAGGTCACCCGATGGATTTTTGAGTTATCTCGGATCGTGGTATAATGTTGGTGATAAAATTAGATTTGAAAGGTATGAACGCGACAATGGAAAAATTGAAATGGTCCCGTGGTATGATACGGTTCAGGCGCAGCAGATATTCAATACCGGTCCTTATCTTTCAATTGTAGATTTAAACGGGCCATCTGCTTCGTGCTATGCGTCAGTTAAATATGACGGCCGAACGTACTGTGTGCCGTTAGAGGCGACGCATACATCGATGCTTATGGATATTGCTATCATTCTAAGGAATCTGATTATTTCGCCTACTGACTTGAACGCGCCGGTTTCGGTTAGAGTGACGGACTAACGCTAGAATACTTTCGCTCGGATCTCTATACGTGAATCTAAAGTGAGAGAGGCGAGCGCAATATGCGGGCACTATTTAGAACATCGGTCGCTTTTGCGACCTTATTGGTTGCAGGGCCAGTGGTGGCGGCAGCGGCCGGCGATGTTCCGCCTCCAGCGACCCCTACTTGCACGTATCACGACGTGAAATACTCGCCGGGAGCGCTAATTTGCCTCGCGCCACAGTCTATGCAGAAGTGCAATGACAAAGGCGTATGGGAGCAGTCCACCGAAGGCGGTGATTTCAAGCAAGCATGTGCGAAAGGCCAAATTCCAGCGCCGGGAGCCCCTGCCAACCCGCCCGGTCAGTGCGCGTACTATAATGTGCAATACGGGCCTGGATCTGTGATTTGTGTAGCCCCGAACTTGGCGCTGACATGCGAAAGCAGTAAAGACGGCGTATGGGCAGCAAGCGCCGAAAAAGAATGCGCGAATGCTCAAATTCCAGCTCCCGCCGCCCCCGCAACTTCTAGCACTACCCCGCCCGGCCTGTGCACGTATCACGATGTCCAATATGCGACCAACGCGGTGATTTGCGTGGCCCCGCGCTTCGGGCAGACCTGTAAAGAAGGTGGCGGGTGGTCAGAAATCACCGGTGGTGGTGCTTTTGAAAAAGCATGCGCGAATGCCCAGATTCCTGCTCCGAGTTACCCGGCAGCTCCTGCTGGTGCTAAGTAGCAACAGCAAGAAGATCGGCGCGCCCATCCAGCATTGAGGAACTTGTTCAGACCGCCCCCTCCGCCGTCTTCGACCGCTCGGCGCGCTTGCGGTCGTTGGGGTCGAGCAGGGCCTTGCGCAGGCGGATCGACTTCGGCGTCACCTCGACGAACTCGTCGTCCTGGATATAAGCCAGCGCCTTTTCCAGCGTCATCTGGATCGGGGGCGTCAGTCGCACCGCCTCGTCCTTCGAGTGGGTGCGGATGTTGGTGAGCTTCTTGCCCTTGAGCACGTTGACCTCGAGGTCGTTGTCCCGCGTGTGCTGGCCGACGATCATCCCCTGATAGACCTTCCAGCCCGGCTCGATCATCATCGGGCCGCGGTCCTCGAGGTTCCACATGGCGTAGGCGACCGCCTCGCCCGATTCGTTCGAGATCAGGACGCCGTTGCGCCGTCCGGTGATCTCGCCTTTGTAGGCGCCCCAGTTGTGGAACAGGCGGTTCATGATTGCGGTGCCGCGCGTGTCGGTCAAAAGCTCGCCGAGATAGCCGATCAGGCCGCGCGTCGGCGCGAGGAAGACAAGCCGCAGGCGATCGCCGCCCGAGGGGCGCATCTCGATCATCTCGCCCTTGCGCTCGCTCATCTTCTGCACGACGACGCCCGAGTGCTCCTCGTCGACGTCGATCACCACTTCCTCGATCGGCTCCAGCATCTCACCGGACTCGTCCTTGTGGAACAGCACCTTCGGGCGCGACACGCCGAGTTCGAAGCCCTCGCGCCGCATGGTCTCGATCAGGATCGCAAGCTGCAGTTCGCCGCGGCCTGAGACGATGTAGGAGTCGGAATTGGGGGCGGGCTCGACGTGGAGCGCCACGTTGCCCTCGGCCTCCTTGAAGAGGCGGTCGCGGATGACGCGGCTCGTCACCTTGTCGCCCTCCGTGCCGGCGAGCGGGCTGTCGTTGACGGAAAAGGTCATCGACAGCGTTGGCGGGTCGATCGGCTGGGCATGCAGCGGCTCGACCTCCTCGGGGCTGCACAGCGTGTCGGCCACGTTGAACTTCTCCAGGCCCGCGATCGCGATGATGTCGCCCGCGACCGCTTCGTCGATCGGCGTGCGCTCGATGCCGCGAAAGGCGAGGATCTTCGACACCCGGCCGGTCTCGACCAGATCGCCCTCAACGTCGAGCACCTTGACGGGCGCGTTGGTCTTGATCGAGCCGGAGAAGACGCGGCCGGTGATGATTCGGCCGAGATAAGGATTGGCCTCGAGGAGCGTGCCGAGCATGCGGAAGCCGCCGGCGCCGACCCTCGGCGCCTCGACGTGCTTGAGGACGAGGTCGAACAGCGCCGCCATGTTCTCGGCCGGCTTCTCGGGTGAATCCGACATCCAGCCCTGCTTGGCCGAGCCGTAGATGATCGGGAAGTCGAGTTGCTCGTCGGTCGCGTCCAGCGCGGCGAAGAGGTCGAACACCTCGTTGACCACCTCGCTGGGCCTCGCGTCCTGCTTGTCCACTTTGTTGACGCAGACGATGGGCTTCAGGCCGATCTTCAGCGCCTTGCCGACGACGAACTTGGTCTGCGGCATCGGCCCCTCGGCCGCGTCGACGAGCACGATCGCGCCATCGACCATCGACAGAATGCGCTCGACCTCGCCGCCGAAGTCGGCGTGGCCGGGCGTGTCGACGATGTTGATGCGCACGTTCTTCCACACGACCGAGGTCGCCTTGGCGAGAATGGTGATCCCGCGCTCGCGCTCGAGGTCGTTCGAATCCATGACCCGCTCGGCGACGCGCTGGTTTTCGCGGAAGGCGCCGGACTGCTGCAGGAGCCGGTCGACGAGGGTCGTCTTGCCGTGATCGACGTGGGCGATGATGGCGATGTTGCGAAGCTTCAGCATAGGACTTACGGACTTTTCGACGAGCGCGGAGCCGGCGCGGGCGGCCGAGCCTTATGGGCGCGGATGTGACGGGGCTGCGACAGCCGGGACCGTCGCCCGGTTTCCTTCGGGATTGTGCGGCGCAATACACGAAACAGGGGGCGAAGGGAAGGGCGACGGCGAACGGGCGGAACGATGGCGTTCCGGGCGCGTTGGAGGCGTTTTGGGACCGCTGGCGCACTTGCCGGCGTGAGGCGGCGGGCGATCTATATGCAGGGACCTTTCGTGGACAACATCAGCGGCGTGTGGCTCTATCCCATCATTCTGGCGGCGGGCGCGCTCCAAGCCTGGGGGCCGCCGATGAAGGGCGCGCTCCGCAACGCGCTGACCAACCCGTGGCTTGCGAGCCTCGTCTCGTTCCTGCCGGTGGTCGCGCTCCTCGCCGTCCTCTGGCTCTGCCAGCCGCGCCCGCTTCCGACCGCGGAGGGCTTAACGGGCATGCCCTGGTGGGCGCCGCTCGGCGGGGTCATCGGCGCCTTCGCCGTGATCGCCGGGCTTCTGTTCGTCGACAAAGTGGGCGCGGGAGCGCTCGCGGGCCTCACCATCACCGCCAACATCCTGATGTCGCTCGCCATCGACCACTTCGGCGGGTTCGGCCTTCCGCAACATGCGCTGACGCCCGGCCGCTTGGTCGGCGCGCTGCTCATGGTCGCCGGAATCACCGCGATCTCCAGGTTTTAGGCGCCCGTCGCCCGTGCGGAACGCGGTTTCAGAGCCGCGATGGCCTCTTCGGCCGCACGCACGCCGGTGTCGTGCGCGCCGTGGGCGGTCGAGAAGTCGAAAGGGTGGGTCGCCTCGCCGGCAAAGAAGATTTTGCCGTCGAACGGACGGGCGAGATCGGCGCGCGCGGTGCGGCGGCCGGGCAGGGCATGGCTGTAGCCGCCGCCGATCCAATCGGTCCGCGTCCAGTTCGAACCAACGAGCGGTTTTAGCGATCGGCGCACTTTCGCGCCGAACAGCGCGACGAGTTCCTTCGTCGCATGGGCGAAGCCTGCGACAAGGCCCTCCTCCGCGACAACTGCCGCGCCGGCGCCGCCGAAAAAGCCTTCGACGACCGGCCGTCCGAACGGACGGATAGTGTATGACCCAGCGCCCGCATCGCGCGGATTGCCGTGAACGTGGTTCTCCGGCGGGAAGGCGTCGGGCGCGGCGATTTCGAAGAACAGCTTCTCGTTGCGCCCGAGCGGCAGGCCTTCGGCCGCGCGGCGCCACGGTTCGAGATCGGGCGGGAGCGCGATTGCGCCGCTCGCAAGGACCGCCGTCGAGACGGTGACGATGGCCGCCGACGCGCGAGCCTCTCCGAGCGGGGTCGCCAGCGCGACCGATCGGCCGTCGAGCGCGATCCTCTCGACCGGCGCGGCGAGCCGCAGTTCGACGCCGGCGGGGAAACTCGCCGCGATCAGCGCGCCGTAGCCCGCAGGCGCCCGCCAGTTCGTATCCGTGGAAGCTTCGTCATAGGCGAGACTGTCGGCGACGGAGACGCGCGCGAGCGCATCCCCGTTGAGGTAGCCGCTGATCGACTCGATGAAGGGGTTCCATTCGTCCCCCGGCTTCAGCGCGTCGGCCGCGCAGTCGCTCGCAGGCGGCGCGCTCTCGAGCCGGGCGAACCAGGCGGCGTAGGCCCGGCGCGCCGCTCTGCGCTCGGCGGCCGAAAGGCCGCGGTCCTGATATTGCTCGCCCCACGCCGCCGTCCCGCGGTCGATCGCAAAACCCATCTCCTCCGCGACGCGCCTCCACGAGTTGCGCTCGGCGGAATGAAGCCAGCCGCATCCGAGATCGAGCGGCACGCCGGCGAGGGCATTTGTCCACGCCCTGCCGCCGATTCGCGGGCTCGCCTCGAATACGATCGTCGTCAGCCCGCTCAGCGACAAGCGCCGCGCCGCGGCGATGCCGGCGGCCCCGGCGCCGACAATGGCGACGTCATAATTCGCGGTCATGGCGGACAGCATGGCGTGAAACGGGTCGGCGTCTCAAGGCGCCCCGGGCCAAACGCGTCGCGCCCCGTCCTGATCCAAAATCGTTGCGCAGCCTCGGCGGCCTGAAATCGGACGCGTTGCAAAGCCAAATAAGGTGCTAAGCTGCCTGCCGACGGCGGACGCCGGGGCGGCGCCCTCCTTCGGGCGGAGCGCAACCCGCCGTACAATACGTCGCCCCAGGCGAGGAGGACGGTCATGGCCAATGAAAAGATGACGGCGCAAATGTCGAGCAAGGGCGGCTTCATCGCTGCGCTCGACCAAAGCGGCGGGTCGACCCCCGGCGCGCTCCGGCTCTACGGGATCCCCGACAGCGAATATGCCGGCGACGACGCCAAGATGTACGAACTCATGCATGCGTTCCGGGTGCGGATCATGAGCGCGCCCGCCTTCACCGGCGCCAAGGTGATCGCCGCCATTTTGTTCGAGCGGACGATGGACGGCGAGGCGAAAGGCAAGCCCGTGCCGACCTTTCTCTGGGAGGACCGTGGCGTCGTGCCGATCGTCAAGGTCGACAAGGGGCTCGAGGCGGACAAGGACGGCGTGCAGCTGATGAAGCCGATGCCCGGCCTCGACACGCTGCTGGCCCGGGCGGCCAAGCTCGGCGTGTTCGGCACCAAGATGCGCTCGGTGATCAACCATGCCTCGAAGCAGGGGATCGCCGCGATCGCCAAACAGCAGTTCGAAATCGGCGAGCAGATCGCCGGGCACGGCCTCGCGCCGATCCTGGAGCCGGAAGTGTCGATCAAGGCGACGGACAAGGCCGGCGCCGAGAAGATTTTGCTCGACGAATTGGCCAAGGGCCTCGATGCGATTCCGGCCGGCCGGCAGGTGATGTTCAAGCTGACCCTTCCGGACACGCCCGACCTCTATGCGCCGCTCATCAAGGACAAGCGAGTGATGCGCGTCGTCGCGCTCTCCGGCGGCTACACGCGGGACGATGCCTGCCAGAGGCTCGCCCGCAACCACGGCATGATCGCGAGCTTCTCGCGTGCGCTGACCGAGGGTCTCAAGCGGTCGATGAGCGACGCCGAGTTCGACAAGGCGCTCGCGGAGGCGATCAACGAGATCTACGGGGCCTCGGTCGACAAGGTCGCGGCGTAACGCATTCCCGGCGGCGCTCGGGTCTCGACTGCGGCTAGACCGGCGGCGCGGGCGAGCTTGCCCGTCGCCGGTCGGCGACGGGAACGCCCGTGAGGGAGGCGTAGATCGCCTCGGCGGCGGCGCGGCGCGCCGCTTCCGGCGCGCTGGTGAGGAGCGCGAGCATCGTCGTTTTCGGGTCGACGCCCGACGGGTCGAGCGTTCCGCGGAGGAATTCCGGCTTCTGCTTTTGCCGCGCCGGAAGCGCGAGCTCGCCGGGGACCTTGTGGCCGCCCCAGCCGATGACCCGGTGGCAGGTCAGGCAATTCGCCTTCGTTTGCCGAAGGCCCTCATCGAGCGCGGGGTCGAAGCCCGGCAGCCGAAGCGCGGCGGCTGCGTCGCTGGCGAGGGAAACGTCGGCCGCCTGATAGGGCCAATCGCGAGCGCCGCCAATGACGATCAATGTCCGAGCCAAGGGGGTGGTCGCTCACTTCGGCCTGAGATCGAGGCCGACGCCCTTGTTCACGAACTGCAGGGTGTAGGCTTTCTTGTAGTCGGTCCCAGGGTCAACCATGCCGATCTCGACCATCTTGGCGAAGAAATCCTTCCAGCGCGCGTCGGTCATGGCGCCGATTCCGAGCGTCTCCGCGTCGCCGGAATCGACGATGCCGTGACCTCTCAAGGTCGCGATCGAAAAGGCGATCTGGTCGTCGCTGATGTCCGGATTGTCCTGCTTGATCAGCGCGTTGGCTTTGGAACTGTCGCCGTAGAGATAGTGATACCAGCCGATCGCCGAGGCGTCGACGAAGCGCTGGACGAGATCGGGCTCTTTCTCGACGATCCCGGTGTTGGTCACGATCAGGGTCGCATAGGTCGAGTAGCCGTGGTCGGACAGCAAAAAGACGTTCGGTCGGAAATGGCCCTGGCGCTCGATCTCGAAGGGCTCGGCGGTCACGTAGCCCTGCTGGATCGACCTGGGGTTGGCGATGAACGGGGCGGAGTTGAAATTGTACGGCCTGATGTTCTCGTCCTTGAACCCGTAGACGAGCCTCAGCCACGCGTAGAAGGTGTTGATCGCGCCGGCCCCGAGATAGACCGGGTTCGCCTGCGGCAGGTTGTCCCATGTGTCGAACCCGACGCCGGGGTGGGACATCAGGATCTGCGGGCTCTTCTGGAATTCGGCCGCCACCGCGACCAGCGGCAGCTTGCACTCGGCCGAGAGCAGATTGCCGATCATGTCGCCGCCCATGAAGAATTCCAGCTTGCCGAACAAGAGCAGCAGGCCGCCGTTCGCCTGCGGGCCGCCGGGCACGATCGTGACATCCAGCCCGTATTTCTCGTAGGTGCCGTCGGCGACCGCCTGATAGAAGCCGCCGGCCGCCGGATCGGCGAGCCAGTTGGTCCCGAATTTCACTTTGTCGAGGGCGACGGCGGGGGCGGTCAGGCCGAGCACGGCGGCGAGGGCGGCTATCAACGCAGGACGCATGGCTTTCCCCCGAACGCTGCGGGCCCCTCGACCCATCGTTCCTGATTCTCGCGTCCCCGAGGGAAGCGGTCAACCGCGCGGCGCAAATCCGCTGAGCACGCGTGCGCCGGCAGGCGGTCAGGCCCGGCGCACGCCCCCTCTGAACCTGCCCAAATCGTCGTGGGGATGATGGAAATGGTCGGAGTGAGAGGATTCGAACCTCCGACCCCCTCGTCCCGAATAAGTCTGTCCAGCATAAGTTATTGATCTTGTTAATGCC
>NZ_JBKQOT010000158.1:0-3887 GCF_052145395.1 Roseiarcus sp. | reverse complement strand
GTGCGACCGCCGACGTGGACGGAAGGAGGCGCTTTGCGCTGGACCGGGACGAGCCCAATAACCCCTTCCGCCCATTTCTTTCGGTGCCCCTCAGGCCGCCTATCTCTTTGTTTCACCTGTGCCAAGCTCCCATTTTGGACGCCCCGCTTCGCAGAGGGAGGATAAGCCCTTTTGACTGAAATAAGGCGTTTTTGGGCTGATCGTCAACATAAATGTCGTCAACTATTAGCCTTGGCGGGTCTTCCGGGGTATTTGGGTGATTTTGGTCGCGTTCGGACGCATAATCCCAGTTAGCTAGCCTGTCCTGACGCGATTACCCGCCGGACGCGTTGCTCGGCTTAGGCCGGATAGATTTCACTTTCGGTGGGACCCTTCCGCCAAAAAAGCCTTACAATTCTATGGAAGGTTTTGCAGTCCCACTTTCGGACAAGCGTTTGATATCACTAGGTTGTTGTAGCCCCTTCCGGGACGCCACTCTCCACAATTTGCGGTTAACTGGGACTGTCGCGCGACCTGAAGCAAACTCGGTCGTGTCATCCGGCGGACGTCGCAAGAACGGCAAACTCCCGATTTGCTCCAACGCATGCTGAAGGTTTCTGACGCAGGCCCTTTGCAGGCGCGCGGGGCTGGGCGCAGGGCCTTCGTCCGGAAGCCTCGTAAAGAGGAACCCGCGGGGAGGAAAGGGCTCTCGCCCGGTCCGGAGAGGCGGACGGCCATCCTGCGCCTCACCCGGTTCCCCGCGCCCGCCGGCCATGCTAACGAGCGGCGCATGAGCGAACGCATTGAACGCCGATTTGAGCGGCTGGCCGCCGAGCGCAGGCCCGGCCTCGTCACCTTCGTCATGGCCGGCGACCCCGACGCGAAGACGAGCCTCGCGATATTAGAGGCCCTGCCCGCCGCCGGCGCCGACATCGTCGAGCTCGGCATGCCGTTCACCGACCCGATGGCCGACGGCCCGGCGATCCAGGCGGCGGGCTTGAGGGCGCTAAAAAGCGGGCAGACGCTGCGCGCGACGCTGAAGATGGTCGCGGCCTTTCGCCAGGAGAACGCCGACACTCCGATCATTCTGATGGGCTATTACAACCCGATCTATTCCTACGGGGTCGCGCCGTTCCTCCGCGACGCGAAGGCCGCCGGGGTCGACGGCCTGATCGTGGTCGATCTGCCGCCGGAAGAGGACGACGAATTGTGCCTGCCCTCGCTACGCGCGGGCCTTTCCTTCATTCGCCTCGCGACGCCGACGACCGACGACGTCCGGCTGCCGGCTGTCCTCGCGAATACATCAGGGTTCGTTTATTACGTCTCCATCACCGGCGTCACCGGCTCTGCGACACCCGATCCGGCCGTCGTCGGCAAAGCCGTGGCGAGGATCAAGCGGCATACGGCCCTGCCGGTCGCGGTCGGCTTCGGCGTGAAAGACGCGGCGAGCGCCGCCGCAATCGGATCGGCCGCCGATGGAGTCGTTGTCGGGTCCGCCCTCGTCGAGGCGGTGAGAGGCTCGCTTGAGGACGGAAAAGCGACCCAGGCTACGGTCGGCTCGGTCGGCAAGCTGGTGGAGACCCTCGCGCGCGCCTGCGCATCCGTAGGCGACCGGCCCGCCGCGTGAGGAGAGCAAGATCGTCCCGACAACCTTGTCCTGCGACGACGCCCCTCAGAGGGTGTGAGCTATTGTTTGTTCTTGGGACGCTCGGGAATCGAAAGAGAATCGGACCGGAACCATGCCGAGAACGTCAGGACCTCGAAGAGGGTTCATTCACAAACTGTCAGCACGAGGTCACGCTCGCCAAGCAGCGATAGGCTTGGAAGTCACCAAACAGAGGACGCTCCTTGGGAGCTCGCTGAGCCATGAATTGGATCGACAATGTCGTGCCGCCCAAGATCCGGTCGCTGCTGCGGCGCGAGACCCCGGAAAACCTGTGGGTAAAATGCCCCGAAAGCGGGCAGCTCGTCTTCCACAAGGACCTGGAAGCCAACCTCATGGTGGTGCCGGGCTCGGGCTACCACATGGCGATCGGCGCGAAAGCCCGGCTCGCCGCATTCATGGACGACGGCGCCTACGAGGAGTTGACCGCGCCGGAAGTCCCGGCGGACCCGCTCAAATTTCGCGACGTCAAGCGCTATGTCGACCGCATCAAGGAGAACCGCGCCAAGACCGGCGCCTATGACGCGGTGACCCTTGCGCATGGCAAGCTCGAGGGCCATGAGGTCATGGTCGCAGTGCAGGATTTCGCCTTCCAGGGCGGAAGCCTGGGCATGGCGGCCGGCGAATCGATTATCGCGGGCATGGCGGCCGCGGTCGAACGCCGCACCCCGTTCATCATCTTCACGGCCTCGGGCGGGGCGCGGATGCAGGAGGGCATGTTCGCCCTTATGCAAATGCCGCGGACGACGGTCGCCGTTCGGCGGCTCCGCGCGGCGCGCCTGCCCTATATCGTCGTCTTCACCAATCCGACTACCGGCGGCGTCACCGCCTCCTACGCCATGCTCGGCGACGTCCATATCGCGGAGCCCGGCGCGGTCATCGGCTTTGCGGGGGCGCGGGTGATCGAGCAGACGATCCGGGAGCGCCTGCCGGAGGGGTTCCAGCGCGCCGAATATCTGCGGCTGCACGGCATGGTGGACATGGTTGTCCCGCGGCGGGAGCAGCGGTCGACACTGGCGCGGCTCTGCCGTCTGCTCACTCGCGAGCCGAGGCCGGAGCCCGCGGCAGCGGCATAGGGCGGGACGCGAATAAGCCGGATTCAGGTTTCGCGAAGGGCGCGCGACCATGAAGACTCTGGAGCAGCTTTGCGCTTGCAGAGAACGCCGAGAAGGAGTGTTTCATACCGCGGCCTCTTGCTTGCATGGGGCTTTGGGGCGAGGACCCGCGCCGAGAGGGGATGGCAAGGCATGAGAAGAAGCCGAATAGTCTCGGTCGCGACGGCCGCGGCCGGACTCGTAGCCGCCCACGCGTCGTCCGCGCTCGCCAGCGCCTGCGACCGCGAGGTGGTCGCCCGCATCAAGACGCCGCCCGGCCAGACATGCTGGACCTATCGCGGCGCCGCAACGACTTTCGTCGGCGACTTTGCCCACGGACAGACGATCTTCGCCCAGATGACCGGCCAGTCGGCGGAAATGGACCCGCGCTCCGGCCAGGTCGTGACCTCCTGGAGCCCGCGCGACCCGAACGTCGAGGGGCCGGGCGGGTTCTTCTCTGGAAACGCCCAAGCACCGGGATCGCTGACTTTCATCGCTCCCGCCAACGGAACCTACCGCTTCAGCTTCTCCCCCTGCGCCATGTGGGGCGGCCAGGGCGTGGTGAAGATCTGCGCGAAGTGACTTCGACAGGCGCCGTCACGGGCGCCTCCGCGCGCCTTCAGAGCATTGTGTCTTCAGGTTGAGCCGGCTCCATAATTGCGATCATCCGCAGGGCGTCGAAGCCTCTGTTTGTCGACGGGCTGGGGCGACGGATCCATCGACCAGGCCAAGAGGGCGCCGGTCGCCTGGACGCCATCGGCGCGCAACATTTGGTTTTCCTCGTTCGTCCGCGGAGAGAGGCGCCGGCTCCGAAAATCAGCGGGTTTCGGATGTTGGATTTTCTTGGATTTCCTTGGATGCGGTTGAGTTCTCTCAATGGCTGGAAGGCATGGGGCGGCTGAACGGCGAGCAGATGGCGTTGGCGATCGCCAAGCTCGGCGAGTTCGGGAGCCAAGCGGGGCGGCGGCGATCCGGTGAGGTGGTGGGAAGCTGGCAGTCGCCGGACGCCGGGTTCGACGAGGCGTCGTCGACCGAAGAGCCGCGGCGGCGACGGGCTTTGCCGATCGAGCGGGACGTTTTGGGGACTATCGGCGAACACAAGGTCGAGAGGCTTGGCTGAGAGCCCGACTCGAAATTCAAACGGCTTCGTT
>NZ_JBKQOT010000157.1:0-2877 GCF_052145395.1 Roseiarcus sp. | reverse complement strand
GGAAGATAAATGCGATGAACTCCGGCTCGGAGAGTTGAACCGGGATCGGCGCTGTGGCGGGGCTTTCTGGCATCTGGCTCATCCGGACATGGTTTCATGAGAAGTCTGAGCAGCCCTCGCCGGAAAGACCAATTACCCCATATAATACAATGAATTAAGAGAGCGCAAAAACTCGCAACCACCTACTTGCGAGCGACGGTTTCCCCCCCCCCGAAGCTGACCGAGTCCGGCCTTTTTCGCTAGCGCCGATCGCTCCGCCGCATAGTTGGGCGCGATCATGGGGTCCGAGGGCAGGTTGGGTGCTGCGCGACAGCGGGGACAGGCCGTGCATTCAGTCCGCGGTGTCCCCGAAGGCGCGCGCCACGCTCTTGCGGATGCGCCGCACGCCGACCGCCACGAGAACCAGCACGATCGGGATTGCGACCGCCATCGCCAAAACGGGGCTAATGGGAACCCCTTCAACCTCGAGCCCCTCCGCGGCGTGGCCGACGAGTCCAACGATGTAGTAGGTGATCGCCGCCACCGACAGACCTTCGACGGTTTCCTGAAGGCGCAGCTGCAGTTGCGCTCGACGATTCATGGAGTCGAGCAAAGCGTGGCTCTGCCGCTGGCTCGACACTTCGACGCGGGTCGACAAGAGTTCGGTCGCGCGCGCGACGCGGGCGGATAGCGATTCCTGCCGCTCCGCCACCGTCCGGCACGTTCGCATCGCGGGAGCGAGACGGCGGTCCATGAATTCTCGAAAGGTGGGCAATCCCTCGATCCGCTCCTCGCGCAACTCGCCGATCCTGCGTTCCACCAGCTCGTAGTAGGAGGCGGCCGCCGCGAAGCGGAACTGGCTCTCCGACTGCAGGTGCTCGACCTGCGCGGCAAGCCCAGTCAGTCGTTCGAGCAAGCCCCGCTCCTCCTCCTCCTGCGCCGAGACGAGGCCTTCCGTCACGCTCGTCAGTTCCCGTTCGATCTTCGTCAGTTCGAACATGCTTGCGCGCGCGACTGGAAAGGCGAGCAGCGCGAGCATCCGGTAAGTGTCCATCTCCATCAGTCGTTGCAGCGAGCGGCCGATCTTGCCCTGAGACATGCCGTGATCGAGAATCAGCAGCCGGCCGAACCCGTCGTCACGGATACGCAGGTCCGTGAACGCGGCGCCGGCGCCGCCAGAGATCATGGCGCCAACGACTCCGTCCATCGACCCGAAGTCGCGGCTCGATTCGACGGGGTTCGGGGGCCATTGTTCCGCCGGCGCAATCAGAGCATGGATTGCGCAAATCACTTCGCCCGGGAGATCCGCAATCCAACTTGCGTCGGCAGACTCGATGGCGGTTTCCGCGAAAGGCTGCGTCGGACCGCCGCAGCCGTAGCTCGGCACGATGACCGTCACCCGCATGAATTCGGTATGCCGCTCCGCCTTGAGGCGGAACCGGCCGAAGTCGGCGCTGTAGTGGTCGGCCTTATCCGGCACGGAAGGAGCTCCATGCCGGCGAGCCAGTTCGGCGATCGTCTCCCATGCCTGCGCGCGTTGCTCTGGGGTCGCGATCAGCGCCAGAAACGAGATGCGCGCCGGAGCCGAAATGCGCTCGGGCGGCCGCGCATGCGCTTCGTCGTTCAGCCTTCGGCGAAGCGGGTGGTCAGGCGGCGCAAGCGCTCGCTGCGTGGCGTTCAGGAATCCCGCCAAAATTCCGTCCCCCAGTTTGAAGAGCGACATGAGCGGCCTCCTTCTTATCGGAAAATCAAATCTTGAGCGCAAGGAGACCGGCCGTGCGGTTCAAGGCGCGGCGGCGGATAAGGTTGTGGATGATAGGACTGGTCTTAAGTTGAGCGCTTGGAGGCCCAACGCATCCCCGTCGCCGCCTCACTATCGGCGGATTCGATAGCAGCAACCATCGCCGAATAAGCGGCCCATCGCTTCGACGCTCAAACAGCAGGCGCTGTTTATCGGCTCCCATCTCCGTGCGCGAGCCGATGGACGCGGGAAGATGACAAGCTAGCCTCCGCTATGATTGTCGGGTATTGTTTTGCTGCGCTTTGGCTCGCAGGTTCTCCGCGAGACCAATCACCCCTGCCATCAACTGTATCGAGGGCCTCATTGAGACGCGCCGTTCCGTCGTTCACGGTCGAAGTCCGGCGTCGGCCGAAACTGGCGACCAACCCAAGTCAAGCGGGGCAATCGTCGGAGACCAAGACCCCGGCCTGCGGCTTTTGGAAGTGCGTCTCATTGTAGGGCCGCCGCGACATTCGGGGCGGCGTGGGCTCCAAATCAACCCTCCGGCGAGAACGACGCATCACCTCCGATGCGTCAAATTCTTCCGAGTCTTGTCTCCGAGCAGTCGCCCGGCGATCCGCTCCGAGACGCCTTCTTGTCCGGCGCAACGTCGGATCCAGTGCCGCGTGCGCGGAAGCCGCCGTCAGTGCGTACAATGAAGGGCAAGGACCACACGACAAAGTTGTCGCAGAATCTGGAACACTCGCCAGAGCTGACGGCGCAGTTGGCGGACAGGTCAACAGTCGCGTCCGTTCGGGCATCTTTATCACCGAGTGACGGGACAGCCGTTTCGTCAGGCGCGCCGGAGGCGCCGGCGACAGCGAACCGAATCGTTAGAAACTCCGGCGGTCCGGCGCCGCGCCAAAAGGCAAAACAGATAGTCCAAATTCCGACCGCTCTCGATTCCAGCTCGGTTCCTGTTTCCGCCAAGGACCAACGATCCATCACGCCGGCGGACCCATTGGGAGCGCTTCCGACGAACAGCACCGACGTTTCGCGGTCAAATCGAAAGCGAACCATCATGGGTCGCTATGTCTTTGGCGACGAACTCAAGCCTGGCGAACGCTGGAAGCGGCGATTATGCAAGGGGCGGTGAGACGCGCCAAACAAGAGGTGTC
>NZ_JBKQOT010000156.1:0-5363 GCF_052145395.1 Roseiarcus sp. | reverse complement strand
CTCGGGCTCACCTGCTCGCTCATCCACACGCCGCGCGTGCTGCTGCTCGACGAGCCGACCGCGGGGGTCGATCCGGTGTCGCGCCGCGACTTCTGGCGCATCCTGTACGGCTTGCGCGGCGAGGGCGTCGCCATCGTCGTCGCCACCTCCTATCTCGACGAGGCCGAGCGCTGCACGCGCCTCGGACTTCTGCGCGAGGGCCGGATGCTCTACTGCGACACGCCGGCCGCGCTGAAGACGCTGATGCCGGGCGAGATCCTCGCGATCGCCTCGCCAGCTCCCCGCGCCGTGCGCGGCCTCGTCGCGGAGCGCGAGGGCGTCAAGAGCGCAATCCTGATGGGCGACAGCGTGCATGTCGTCGTCGACGACGCGGCCCGGCGCGTCGGCGAGCTCCGGGCGGCGCTTGAAGCCGCTGGAACGCCGGTCGACGAGATCGAGCGCATCGCGCCGTCGATCGAGGACCTGTTCGTCTCGCTCCTGACGGAGGAGGCGGAATGAACGGTGCGAATGGCGAGATCCGGATCCGGGCCGACCGGCTCGTCAAGCGCTTCGGCGATTTCATCGCAGTCAACGACGTGAGCTTCGAGGCGCGGCGCGGCGAGATCATGGGCTTCCTCGGCCCGAACGGCGCGGGGAAGTCGACGACGATCCGCATCCTCTGCGGCCTCCTGCGTCCGAGCGGCGGCCGGGCGGAAGTGGCGGGCCTCGACGTCGCGCGCGATCCGGAAAGAGTGCGCGCGAAGATCGGCTATATGTCGCAGAAGTTCTCGCTCTACAACGACCTGTCGGTGATGGAGAACCTCAGCTTTTTCGGCGGGGTGTACGGGGTGAGGGGCGCGCGGCTCAAGGAGCGGCTCGCGTTCGCCGTCGATATGGCGGGGCTGAACGGGAGGGAAAACGCGATCGTGGGCGACCTGTCGGGCGGATGGAAACAGCGCCTGGCGCTCGGTTGCGCCGTGCTCCACGAGCCGGCGATTCTGTTTCTCGACGAACCGACTTCGGGCGTCGACCCCGCCTCGCGCCGCCGGTTCTGGGACCTCATCTATGCGCTTGCCGGCGAGGGCGTCTGCGTCGTCATCACCACGCACTACATGGACGAGGCCGAGTACTGCAATCGCATCGCGCTGATCAACAGCGGGCGGCTCGTGGCGCTCGGCAGCCCGTCCGAGCTCAAGCGCGGAGCGATCCGCGGCGAGATCCTGCTCGTCGAAGGCGGGGACCCTGGCGCGATGCTGGAGGCGCTTCGGGGCGCTCCGGGCGTGCGCGACGTCGCCCCCTTCGGCTCGTCGCTGCACATCGTCGTCGACGACGCGGCGCGGGACCTGGCTGCGATCGAAGCGCGCCTCGCCGAGCGCTCCCTCTCCTGGTCGCGGATCGAGCCGATCAAGGCGACGCTCGAGGACGTGTTCGTGCAACTCGTCGGCGAGGGCGGCGGGAGGCCGGGTCCATGACCCCGCGACGGATCAAGGCGGTCGCCAAAAAGGAGGTCATCCAGATCCTGCGCGATCCGCGCAGCCTCATGGTGGTGCTACTGATGCCGCTGATGCAGATGGCCCTGCTCGGCTACGGGGTCAACATGGACATCAAGCACGTGCCGATCTGCGTGTTCGACCGCGAAGGAAGCCAGCAGAGCCAGGCGCTGTTGAAAGCGTTCCAGGCCTCGCAGTATTTCACCATCGTCGAGACGGAACGCGACTACGACGGCGTCAAACGGGCGGTCGACGCCGGACGTTGCAAGATGGCGATCGTCGTTCCCCACGATTTCTCGCAAAACCTCGCCTTTGCCAACGCGGCCTCGGTGCAGGCGATCCTCGACGCCACCGACGACAACACCGCCAATATCGCGCTCGGCTACGCTCAGGGGGTCGTCGCCGCCTATTCCGGCGCCGTTCAACTGGAGCGGACCCAGACCATGGGTCAGCCGCCGCCCGTCGTCCCGGCGGTCTCCGAATACCGGGTCTGGTATAACGAGGACCTCGTCAGCCGGAACTACATCATGCCCGGCGTTGTCGCGCTGGTGATGGCGCTCGTCGGCGCCCAACTCACCTCGCTCACGATCTCGCGCGAATGGGAGCGCGGCACCATGGAGGTGCTGGTGTCAACCCCGGTCACCCGCATGGAGCTGATGGCCGGGAAGATCCTGCCTTATTTCTTCATCGGCCTGATCGACGCCGCGTTCTGCCTCGTCATTGCGGTTTTCTGGTTCGAGGCGCCGTTCCGGGGCGCGGTCTCGACCCTGTTCCTGACGACCTCCCTGTTCCTCGTCGTCGTGCTCGGGCTCGGCTATTTCATTTCGGCCAGCATCCGCAGCCAGGTCGGCGCAAGCCAGATCGCGCTCGTGGCGACCCTGCTGCCGACGACGCTGCTCTCGGGCTTCGCCTTTCCGATCGAGCAGATGCCGACGCCGATCCAGTGGCTCACCTATCTGGTTCCGGCGCGCTACTATTTCGCGATCCTGAAGTCGGTGTTCCTCAAGGGCAGCGGGCTCGGCGACCTCCTCGAACCGATCGGGCTGCTGGCGCTCTACGCCACGATCATCGGGCTTCTGGCCGCCCGCGCCTTTCGCAAAACCTTGGGCTGACCATGTGGGGCCGCGTCTTCAACCTCGTCGTGAAGGAGCTCCAGCAGTTCCGCCGCGACCGCGCGGCCAAATTCCGCCTCCTGATTCCGACGCTCGTCCAGCTGTTCATCTTCGGCTATGCGGCGACTTTCGAGGTTTACCATGTCGCGACCGTCGTGCTCGACCTCGACCACAGCCAGGAGAGCCGGGAACTGATTTCCCACTTCGCCGGCAGCGGACGGTTCCAGATCGTCGAGATGGCGCAGAACCACGCTGAAATCCGCCAGGCGATCGACCGGGCCGACGCGGTGGTCGCGATCGTGATCGACGCGGGTTTCTCCGAGAACCTCCGCAAGGGCCTTTCGGCGCCCGCGCAGGTCGTCGTCGACGGCACAAATTCCAACACCGCCCTCATCGCGCTCGGCTACGTGGGCCAGATCGTGGCGGCCTATGCCGAGGACATGGGCCAGGACCTCAAGCGCCGCCAGCACGCGGCGGCGCCTGCGCCGCCGACGGTGACGCTCGAGCAGCGGCCCTGGTACAACGTGGACTTCAACAGCCGCTGGTTCTTCGTTCCCGGCGTGATTGCGACGCTGACGCTGATCATGATTGTCAACCTCACGTCGTTCGCCGTGGTGCGCGAGCGCGAGGTCGGCACGCTCGAGCAGATCATGGTGACGCCGGTCCGGCCGCTCGAATTCATCCTCGGCAAGTCGATCCCTTATTTCCTGATCGGGCTCGCCCTGACCATTGTGATTGCCGGCGTAGGCACGCTCTGGTTCCAGATCCCGTTCCGCGGCAATCCGTTCGTCCTGCTCATCGGAACCTCGTTCTACCTTCTTTGCGTGCTCGGGATCGGCCTTTTGATATCGACCGTTTGCCGCACCCAGCAGCAGGCTTTCGCGACCAACTTCTTTGTCATCAACCCGGCCTTCATATTGTCCGGCTTCAGCTTCCCGCTCGCCAGCATGCCTGTCTTCATGCAATGGCTGTCGAACATCAATCCGATGACCTATTACCTCGTCGTCATCCGTGGGACGTTCCTGAAGGGCGTGGGCCTGAACGTGCTCTGGCCTCAGATGCTGGCGCTCGCTACGCTCGGCGTCTTGCTGCTGGGCCTCAGCGTTCTCAGATTCCAGAAATCGCTCGACTGACGCGGGCTTGCTTTTCCGGGGCGGGCGGGGCAATGCGGGGCGCGCGCCCGGGAACGGGCGCCTTCGTGTCGCGCCGCTCGTCGCGGGGCAAAAAGGGCAGGGCCATGGCTTGTTCGGTTCGTTTGCTTGGCGCCGCCCTGTTCGCTGTGGCGCTCGTGTCCTCGGCGGAGGCCCAGACGACGCAGGAGACGCACACCCCGACCCTTCACGCCCGCGCGAAGCATCACGTCCATAGGCGTCACGTCGAGCAGCCCGAGGGCCGGCAGATCACCGTCCACAAGAGCGGAAATGCGACGCCGTCGTGGCTGACGCTTGGCGCCGACGCGCCGGTCGGCAGCGGCAACAATTACGTGACCAGCACATTCGACCAGCCGTCGCCGATCCAGGGCACGTTCTCCGGCTATCGCGGACGCGAGCGGCTGATCGATCGGTACGGCGTCCCCGGCGTGCCGCTCTTCCAGTTCTAATCCGCAGCCGGGGGAAACATCGCTTCGACCGCGACCTCGAAGCCCGGCGGATCGAGCTTCGCTGCGCCGTCCGACAAGACCCGCGTCTCGATCGCGTCGCCCTGTCCCCGCTTGTGGTGGATGACCACCCGCCGCTCGGGGTCGAGGATGAGATAGTGCTCGACGCTCGGCAGCGAGAAATAGCCGCTGAGCTTGCGGCCGTGGTCGATCGCCGCTGTGCTCGGAGAGAGGACTTCGACGACGATGATCGGATCGGAGACGGAGATCGTGTCACCCGATCGGGACGGTCCGCAGATGACCGACGCATCGGGCTCGAACGCGGTTTGCGCGTCGATCTTTATCGCGAGGCCATCGGTGACCGCCTCGCAAGGCAATCGGGCTTGCGCAAGCGCATCGTCGAGAGCGCGCGCCGCGAATTTCTTGACTCGAGTGTGGGCCAGTCGTTCCGGCGACATCTTCACCGGGACGCCGTCGAATAATTCCCAACCGCCTTCGCGCCCTTCGGCCCAAAGGAGGAACTCTTCGATCGTCAAATGCTTTGGCGCTGTCGCCATGGCTCCTGTCCGGACGGATACCCGGGGATGAGCGCATTATACGCGCCCCACGCCGCGGTAAAAAAGACGGGCGCGAGAATGTCCCCGCGTCCGCTCTTCTGAATTCCGAACCGCGCGCCTCAGTGCATCGTCGGGATGATGAAGCTCGCGCCGTCCTTGATGCCGGAGGGCCACCGGGCGGTGACCGTCTTGGTGCGGGTGTAGAAGCGGATCGAATCCGGCCCGTGTTGGTTGAGGTCGCCGAAGCCGGAGCGCTTCCAGCCGCCGAAGGTGTAGTAGGCGAGCGGCACCGGGATCGGCACGTTGACGCCGATCATGCCGACCTTGACCTTGCTGGCGAAGTCGCGCGCCGCGTCGCCGTCGCGGGTGAAAATCGCGACGCCGTTGCCGTATTCGTGATCGTTGCAGAGCCGGAGCGCCTCCGCATAGTCGGGCGACCGTACGACCGACAAGACCGGCCCAAAGATCTCTTCCTTGTAGATGCGCAGGTCCTTGGTCACGTGATCGAACAGGCAGCCGCCGAGGTAGAACCCGTTCTCGTAGCCCTGCATTTTGAAGTTGCGGCCATCGACGACGAGCTTGGCGCCTTCCTGCAAGCCGAGGTCGACGTAGCCGCGGACCTTTTCGA
>NZ_JBKQOT010000155.1:0-9588 GCF_052145395.1 Roseiarcus sp. | reverse complement strand
CGCTCCGCCACAACCACAGATTGCTCACCCGGCCGGTGAGCCCAAGGAGACGAAGAGTCGCGCTTCATGCCCTTGAGAATGCGCGATTCTCGCCCTCACGCCAAAACCAAACTGCCGTTTCTAGGATCATAGCTTAATTCAGGGCATAATTTGATATAGCTCGAATTATCACCACCGCCAGCAATTGCCGTTACCAATTCGCCAGTGCTTGGCCACAGTTCTGACTTTTCCCAGTATTTCAATAAGTGGTCGTCTTCTACGGGAGATGGCTTCGTAATTACCTTTGACTCAAGAAGGGATAGAATTTGATAATACCGCGGGCAGCGCTCGAACGAGGCAAATGGGCATCGAAAGGAACCCGCCCCGCGTTGCCGACTCAGGCCAACATACCAATTGAGATCAGTGTCTGGGGCGGGGTCCATGAGGCTGCCGGTAATTATTTGATAAAGCAGATTATCATCCGTTCGTTAGCAAAGGAATTCTGATCGGCGGCGGCGTTCAATCCGCAAGGCCGCTCGCGCTCGCGCCGGAACGCCCTGATCGCGTAAAGCCGAACCTCCGCCCAGACGCCGATCAGCGGAAAACTCAACAATTCCTTGCCTTTCGCGCTATCGTGTTCTATTTTTGTTCTCATGATCCTGGCAAAGGAAAACGCCGCGTGTCCACTTGTCTCGAAGCCGCTCCGCCCATCGCGCCCTCCGATCCGTCAACGGAGGCGCGCTCCGCGCGCCTCAAGAAATTGGAGCGGGAACAGCTGATCGTCGATTAACTGAACCGCGGCGTTTCGGTCGCCGAGATCGCGGCGCGCGTCGGGCTCGGCGAGAAGCGCATGCGCGCGGTAATCCGGGAGATTCTCGCCCGGCGGATGCCGGCGCCGCCCGAGGAGTTTTTGGCGATCCAGGTAAGCCGTCTTAACGAGGCGCTGCTCGTCGCCTACAGCGCTATGACGGGCGCAAACCTCAAGGCGGTCGACCGTGTGGTCAGAATCGTGCGCGAACTGGACCGCTATCATGTGACCTTCGCACCCGCCGGCCGACGCCTTCCCGGGGCGTCGGATCGCGAGGCGCCCGCCGAAGGGACCGCCGCGTATGGCGCAGCGCTCATCTGCCGGGCGCAGTTTGCGCCGGGAGATTCTGGGGACATTGAGTTCGAACAGAACATGCAACTCACCCTCTCCCCGCTTGAGCGGGGAGAGGGTTGGGGTGAGGGGCTTGGGCGATTGGCAGCTGACCTTCTCCCTGTGAACAGGGAGACGGGACGCTCCGGCGCCTCTGCAAGCGACGATCGCCCGGAAATTCCGCCGCAAACCTTTGAAAAGACTGAATCTGCGCCCGGGTTTGCGGCGGAACCGACGGCGGAAGGCCCTCTCGCCCCGCTTCAGGGGGGAGAGGGTTGTGGTGAGGGGGTTGCGCGAACTGCCGGCGCGGATGCCCGCCAGGCCGCTCATCCCAGCCTTCTCCCCGTGAACGGGGAGAAGGGACAGTGCTCGACAGGCGACAATCGCCCGGAAAATTCGACACAAGACCTTGAAAGGCTTGAATCCTCGCCCGGGATTGCGACAGGTCCTGTAGCGAGAAACAGCGTCTGGCCAGACTGTTACGGTCGCCCGGAAAATCCGCCACAAGACATTGAAAATGTTGACTCGGGACTCACGAATGACTGGGCCGACGAAGCGCCGCCGCCGATCAGCGAAACCTCAATCGACACACCGATGGTTCTAACCCCGGCCGGCTGGAAACGACCGAACATCCGGATGACGCTCAATGGGGTGGCGGCGTACTGAAAGCGTGAGGACCGACGACGCCGGCGCGCGCCCACCGGTGGGACGTGGACGCCGGTAGCCGCCGCCAAGCGCAACCAGCCCCGGATCAGCTACGGCGTTTCCCACGTCCCGCGCTCGGCCGCGTGGAAGAGCGCGTCGATCACGCGCATGTTGAGGACGGCGTCCTCGATCGGAAACTCGAATGGCGCCTCGCCGAGAACGGCGCGCGAAAAGGCGTCGCCCTGCAGCCCATACTGGTCGCAGACGGGGAACTCCTCCACGCGGGCTCCGCCGCCGACGAGGTCCGCCCCGGAGTCGATCATGATCCGCATCGGCCGGTCTGGCAACGCGTTGAAGGGGATGCAGATCTCGATCCGCCCGGTCTGACCGACGATCGTTACCCGCTGATGGGCCGACACTTGCGTCGCAACGGTGAAGGTCAGGTGCCGGCCGCGAGGGAATTCGAGGAGAGCGCTCGCGAGGCGGTCGGTGCCGAAGTCCGCGTCGCGGTCGAGCGTCGCGACGACCCGGATGGGCTCGTCGCCGAAGATATAGCGCGCGGTCAGGATCGCGTAGCAGCCGATGTCGTAGAGTCCGCCGCCGCCCGGCGGGCGGTTGCGGACGTTTTTGGGATCGAGCAGACGATAGGAGAAGAACGTCTGGATCGCGCCGACCTCGCCGATCGCGCCGGACTGCGCCAGTTCCCGCGCGCGCCGCCATTGCGGATGGAAGCGCACCATGAAGGCTTCCGCGACCAGCCGGCCCGCCTTGTCGCGCGCCGCAATGAGCGTCCGACCCTCGTTCGCGTCGAGTGCGACGGGCTTCTCGCTCAGCACGTGCTTGCCGGCTTTGAGCGCCTTGATCGTCCAGGAAACGTGCAGCTCGTTGGGCAGCGGATTGTAGACAGCCTCGATCTCGGGATCGGCGAGGAGCGCCTCGTAGGAGCCGTAGGCGCGCGCGATTCCGAGACGCCCCGCCGCCTCGCGCGCGCGGGCCTCGTCGCGTGACGCGATCGCGGCGATGTCGCAGCGCTCGGCCCGCTGCATCGCCGGAATCACCTTTTCCGTGGCGATCTTGGCGACGCCGAGCACGCCCCATTTCACCTTGCGCATGGGCTCCCTCCTCGCTCGCGCCTTAAGCCTTCGGGCCGGGGACGCGGCCCTCGGCCTGGCGCGTCAACATCCAGCCGGGATATTCGGCTTTGAGCGCGCTGACCGAGTCGAGCGCGGCGATTTCCTCCGCGGTCAGCGTCAGGTCGGCGGCGGCGAGATTGTCGTCGAGCTGCTCGACGGTCTTCGCTCCAATGATCACGCTCATCACGCCCTTGCGCTGAAGGAGCCAGGCGAGCGCGACGCGCGCGATCGATGTCTCATGCGACTTGGCGACCTTGCCCATGGCGTCGATGATGTCGTAGGCGCGCTCCTTGTCGACCGGAGGGAAGTCGAATGTCGTGCGGCGCGAGTCGTTCCCGCCGCGCTTGTCGCGCGTGTATTTGCCGGAGAGGAAGCCGCCGGCGAGCGGGCTCCACACCATGACGCCAAGTCCCTGGTCTTCGACCAGCGGCAGGATCTCGCGCTCGAGTTCGCGGCCCGCGATCGAATAATAGGCCTGGACGGTCTCGAACCTCGACCAGCCGTGCTTATCCGAGATCGCCAGCGCCTTCATGATCTGCCAGGCGGCGAGGTTCGAGCAGCCGATCGTGCGCACGAGCCCGCGCTCAACGCAGTTGTCGAGCGCCCGCAGCGTCTCCTCGATCGGCGTGACGGGATCGAAGCCGTGGATCTGGTAGAGGTCGACCTGCTCGAGGCCAAGCCGACTCAGGCTCGCGGCGATCTGGTCGAGGATATGACCACGCGACAGGCCGACCGCGTTGGGCCCCGGGCCCATCCGGCCGCGCACCTTGGTGGCGATGATCACGTCCTCACGCTTGACGCCGAGGTCGCGGAGCGCCTGCCCGAGCTGCACCTCCGACTGGCCCTCGGAATAGACGTTGGCGGTGTCGATGAAATTGACTCCCGCTTCGAGGGCGCGGCCGACGAGCGCGGTCGAGGCGGCTTGGTCGAGCGCGCCGATCGCGCGCCAGAAGCTTGCGCCGCCGCTGAAGGTCATCGTTCCAAGGCAGATTTCCGAGACGAATTGGCCGGTGCGGCCGAGCGGTCGATAGCGCATGAGTTCCTCCGTCGAACGAGGCGTCGACTTGAAAGCGCGCAAGAGTATGCGACGAACGGCGCGATGCGCAAATCGCAGGCTTGTGAACGAGGGAGGGCGCGAAGATCGAAGGCGTCGCAATGGAGCGGGATGGGACCGAGTTGTTACGCCGTCGCGAGCCAACGCCACGACACATCTTATTGACGCGCTTCGCCGCGAAATACGCGTGGAGAACGACGCGGATTGCTTCGCTGCGTCCGAGGCTCTCGATGGCGCCGGCGCCGGATACAATGTCGCCTTCGCCGTGATCCTGGGTTCAGGAGCAGGCACGGGAATCGCGGTCAACGGAGCCGTGCGTCATGGGACGTCCATGCCGCCCTCGGAAAGGTATACGGATCCGAGGCGCCTTAAGGCTCATCGTAGCGCGCTTCGCGAAAGGATAGCCGCAGCGCGTCTAGGCGGCCAGCGCATCCTGAGGCGGCGCCATGGCGCCGGTCATCATGGCGACCGCGTCGGACATCGTTACCTTCTTCGGATCGACGACGGTCAGCCGCCGTCCGAGGCGATGGATGTGGATGCGGTCGGCGACCTCGAACACATGCGGCATGTTGTGGGAGATGAGGATGATCGGCAGGCCGCGCTTCTTCACGTCGAGAATGAGCTCGAGCACCCGGCGAGACTCCTTGACCCCGAGCGCCGCCGTCGGCTCGTCCATGATGACCAGCCGCTTGGCGAAGGCCGCCGCCCGCGCCACGGCAACGCCCTGGCGCTGGCCGCCCGAAAGCGTCTCGACCGGCTGGTGGATATTCTGGATCGTCATCAGTCCGAGTTCGTTGAGCTTCTCGCGGGCGAACTTCGCCATCCTGGCGCGGTCGGTCGCCCGGAACCACTGACCCACGATACCGGGCATGCGCGGCTCTCGGCCGAGGAACATGTTGTCGGCGATCGACAACGCCGGAGACAGCGCCAGCGTCTGGTAGACGGTCTCGATGCCCGCCTCGCGCGCGGCGATCGGCGAGGTGAAATGGACGACCTCGCCGCCGAGGCGGATCTCGCCGGAGTCCGGGATCACCGCCCCGCAGATCGCCTTGATGAGCGTCGACTTGCCGGCGCCGTTGTCGCCGATCACGGCGACGATCTCGCCGGGATAGAGATCGAAGTCGGCATGGTCGAGCGCGGTGACGCGCCCGTAGCGCTTGACGAGCTGGCGGCAGGTGAGGATGGGTTCGACGCTCATTTGGCGACCCTCCGGATCCACTGGTCAAGGGCGACTGCGACGATGATCAGGACGCCGATGGCGAATTCCTGCCACAGCACGTCGAGGCCGGCGAGCGAGACGGCGGACCGGAACACGCCAACGATCAGCGCGCCGATCAGCGTACCGATGACCGAGCCGCGGCCGCCGAAGAGGCTCGTGCCGCCGATCACCACGGCGGTGATGCTGTTGAGGTTCATGTTCTCGCCCGCGGTCGGGCTGATCGCGCCGACGCGCCCGATCATCGCCCAGCCGGCGATGGCGGCGATGAGACCGGCGACAACGTAGACGCTGAGTAGAATCCGGTCGGTGTCGATGCCCGCGAGGCGCGCCGCCTCGGGATCGTCACCCGTCGCATAAACGTGACGTCCATACGCGGTGCGCATGAGGACGTACCAGACGACCGCGGCGACGACCAGCATGAGGAACGTGCCCCACATGATGCGCGCCCCGCCGATCGCCAACGGATTGCCCATCATGCTGAGGAAAGGCGCCTTTTCCTCGATGTCCTGCATGCCGATGGTTTCACTCTGCGAATAGAAAGTGTTGAGCGCGCCGATGATGCTGAGCGTTCCAAGGGTGACGATGAACGGCGGCATCTTCAGCCGGGTCACCAGCGCTCCGTTGAGCCAGCCGAAGGCGGCCCCGCACAGAAGACCGAGCGGAAAGGCGAGGATTGTCGGCACGCCGTCAAGGACGGCAAGACGTCCCATCACCACCGAGGAGATGACCATGATGACGCCGATCGACAGATCGATGCCTGCTGTGAGAATCACCAAGGTCTGGCCGATGCCGAGGATGCCGGTGACCATCACCTGGGTGAGGATCGTCGAGACGTTGCTGGCGGTGGTGAAGCGCGCCGGATTAACCGCCACGCCGAGTAGCAGGCCGAGCGCCAGCACGACGAAGGGGACGGTCGTCGGGTAGACATGCAGGAAGCGCTGGATGCGCTGCAGAAGGGTGAGACGCTCTTCCTCGAAGGAGGCGACCGTCGTCGTCGCCGCGGTCAGCACTTTCTCGAATTCTTGTGGAGCCGGACGGCCGGCTGGCGACGCTTCGCTCATGGCTTCCTCGCTCGTTTCCCGACTCGTCTTGGCGTCTTTGTGGACCGGCGCTCGCGGGTTTCCGTCCGCGAGCGCCAAGCCTATTTCTCAGTCGATTAAGCTCCGAAAGTCGGGCAAAATCAACCCCAGCAGAGCTTGAGGCCCTCTTCGACGGTGATCGAGGGGACGCCGGGCATCGGTTCGTTGGTGATCAGCTTCTCGCCGCTGTCGATGCTCTCCGGCTTCTTGCCACTTTTGATGAAATCGGCGACTTCTTGGACGCCGTCAGCGGCCATCAGCAACGGGTATTGCTGGGTGGTGGCGGAGATGATGCCGTCCTTGAGCCATGGCATCGCGAAGCAACCGCCGTCGATGGCGACGGCGATCACGCCCTTGTCCTTGCCCGCCGCCTTCAGCGCCGCCATGCCGCCATAGGCCGCCGGCTCGTTGATCGCGTAGACGACGTCGATCTGGTCGGCCTTCTGGAGGATATTCTCCATCGCCTTGCGGCCGCCTTCGGTCGATCCCTGCGTGACGTCGGAGCCGACAATCTGCGGGCTGTCGCTCTGGGCGTAGTGCTTGGGATTCTTGACCGGGATGCCAAACCCGGCAAGGAAGCCGTTGTGGCGGAAGTAGTCGACCGACGGCTGGTTGGCAGCGAGGTCGAGGGTGGCGATCTTGGCGGTCGCAGCCTTGTCGCCAAGCTTGGCCTTCGTCCACTCGCCGATCAGCTTGCCGGCCGCGAAGTTGTCGGTGCCGATATTGGCGTCGGCGGCGGTCGGCGGATCAAGCGGAGTGTCGAGGGTGATGACGACGATGCCGGCGTCGCGCGCCTTCTTGACCGTCGGCACGATCGCGGTCGAGTCGCTCGGCACCAGCAGGATGCCCTTGGCACCGGCGGCCATCAGCTGCTCGATCGCGGCGACTTGGCCGTCGTTGTCGCCGTCGAACTTGCCGGCATAGGCCTGCGGCGTCAGGCCGAGCTCCTTGGCCTTGGCCTCGAAGCCCTGCTTCATCTTGACAAAGAACGGGTTGGTGTTGGTCTTGGTGATGAGGCCGACGATCGGCCCGTCGGCGTAGGACGGAGCGCTGGTCAGCGCGAGCGTGATCGCCGCGGCGGCGACACTTGCAAAAATTCCAGAGATTTTGGACACTTCAATTCCTCCCAACGGGTACAAGCGACGCTGTTCCCGGGCGTGGTCGTAAGGCGCTTTTGCGCCCCTTCGGCCCCCTGGCGTCGCCGTGCGATAATTGGGCAAACTTTTTGGCAAAAGTCAAGGATAATTCCATCCGATATAATTATTCTTGACAGGCTATCGCGTTCGGCCCAATCTGCGCTAGCGCAGCTGTGACGATATCGAGAGGCGGAGGATGACAGAGGCGGGAGATCGTTCACGCGCGCGCGAGAGACGGGCGGGGGAGGCGACGCCTGCCCAATTGCCTTCGGCCTTTGCCGAGATCGCAAGCGGCGCGGACCAGTCAGGCGTCCGGCTCTACAACGAAAGGCTGCTCCTCTCCCTTGTGCGCCGCTTTGGGCCGCTGTCCAAAATCGAAGTCGCGCGGCTCACGGGATTGTCGGTGCAATCCACCTCGGCGATCATGAACCGGCTTCAGACGGACGGCCTCCTGAAGCGTGAGGCGCCGCTGCGGGGCCGGGTCGGCCAGCCCACGATCCCGATGTCGCTCGATCCCGATGGCGCCTTTTCTCTCGGTCTCAAGATCGGCCGACGCAGCTGCGACCTCGTCCTCGTCGACTTCCGCGGCGTCGTCCGAAAGCGCGCCCACCGCACCTTTGCGTTTCCGACGCCGGAAAGGATTCTCGACTTCGTCCGCGAACAGCAACCCGGTCTCGTTGACTCGCTCACCGAGGCGCAGCGGCGCAGGATCGCAGGGCTTGGCGTCGCCGCGCCGTTCCAACTGTGGACCTGGGAGGCCGAGATCGGCGCGCCGGCGGGCGCCATGGCCGACTGGCGCGAATTCGACACCGCGAACGAGATCGCGAAAATCTGTCCGTATCCGGTGACGCTGTGCAACGACGCCACCGCCGCCTGCGCCGCCGAGTTCTTTTTCGGCAGCGGCTGGCGCCATCGCGACTTCCTTTATTTCTTCCTCGGAGCCTTCATCGGCGGCGGGTTGGTGCTCGACGGCGCGCTGAGAATCGGACGCACTGGCAACGCCGCTGCGATCGGGTCGATGCCGGTGGCGCAGAAGAGCGATAGGCGCGGCGCGCCGCAACTGATCGCTTGCGCGTCGATTTACCAGCTCGAACGCCGCCTTGCGGACGCCGGGATCGACGCCTCCTCGATCTGGGCGACGCCCGAGGCCTGGGCGGACTTCGGCGACGTTCTCGACGCCTGGATCAACGACGCGGCCGAAGCGCTCGCCTACGCCTCGGTCGCAGCCACCTCGGTTATTGACTTCGAGGCGATTGTCGTTGACGGAGAGATGCCGGCGTCTATCCGCGATCGCCTGATCGCGCGCACGGCGCAAGTGTTCGATGGCCTCGATCGGAGGGGGCTGAGTGAGGTTGCGTTCGTGCCAGGGACCATCGGCGCCGATGCGGGCGCCATTGGCGGCGCGGCCCTTCCGTTGGTGAAAGCGTTCGCCCGCGACCGCGAGGTCCTGCTCAAGGACGTGGTCGCCCAAACGAGCTGACCCCTCGCAAAAGCATCCGAGGGCGCCGCACGAGTAGAATTCCGACGACCCTCCAAGTGCAAGAGGTCCGGAGTTGCGTTGGGTAGAATGACCATAATCGTCAACCAAGCTGAGAGGCGACATGGCAGCGCGAATTGTCAAGGTCGATCCGTTTGATCTCGTCGTTTTCGGCGGGACGGGCGACCTCGCGTATCGCAAGCTGTATCCGGCGCTGTTTCATCGCGAGAGAAGCGAGCAGTTCAGCGAACCCACGCGGATTATCGGCGTGTCGCGCAGACATCTCGAACGCGACGCTTTCCGCGCCGCTGTCAAGGATACGCTGGTAAAGTTCAATGCGGTCGAGGACGGTTCCTCCGCCGATCTGGAGCGCTTTCTCACGCGCCTCGACTATGTCGCGGCGGACGCGATGAGCGACGCCGGATGGGCCGACCTCAAAGAGTTGCTCGGTCCGGACGAACGCATCCGCGCCTTTTACCTCGCCACCGGTCCGGACCTGTTCTGTCCGATCGCAAGCCGGCTCGGCGCCGAGGGGCTGGCGACGTCCCGATCGCGCATCATCGTCGAGAAGCCGATCGGCCACGATGGCGCAAGCGCCGACGCGATCAATAACGACATCGGCTCCGTCTTCCCGGAAAGCGCGATCTTCCGCATAGACCACTATCTCGGCAAGGAATCGGTGCAGAACCTGATGGCGCTCAGATTCGCCAACACCCTGCTCGAGCCGG
>NZ_JBKQOT010000154.1:0-3707 GCF_052145395.1 Roseiarcus sp. | reverse complement strand
GAGGACTTCGGTGGTGACCCGGCGCAAGTTGCGGTTCTTCTCTTCCAGGCGGTCCAGCTCCTGGCGCCGTGCGGCGGACGGACCTTGGTCCCGCCAGCGCCGGAGCTGCTCCGCATAGATATCGACGAACTGCAGTTGCTCGCGATGGACGCGTTCCATCCGGTCGATGGTGGCGTCGTCGAGAACATGCGGCTGGGCACGTGCTTTGGTCAGCGTCTGGAGGTGATCAGCGGTCTCGCTCAAGGCGCCGTCGATCATGCTGGCGACGAGCGGCATCTGGCTGATCGGCTGCCAGTTCACGCGTTCGGACGAGGGCATACGAGGCATCTCCGCTGATCAGGCCGTGACGGGTTCCGGCGCGATGTCGGCGCGGCGGCGTGGTGACTGGAAGTAGGTTCCGCTCGGGATGGTGTGGGCGTGGGCCAAAGGCGAGACGCGGGCGAGGTCCTCGTCGCGCACAGGATGGCCGCCGGCACGGAGCCGCTCGGCGATGCGGCTCATGTGCGCGGTGTTCCAGATCAGCACGGCATTGGAGAGCAGGCTGAGGCAGCTGGCCTTGTTCATGATCTCCTCGTAGTCGCCGGTGCGGAAGTCGCCTTGGTTGGCGAAGAAGATCCATCTGGCGAGGATGTGACGGAACTCGCCGCGGTTGAGCTGTAACTGGATGGCCTGGCGCAGCGGCTCCTCGTGGATGTAGCGCAGGAGCCATGATCTTGGCGAGGAACTCCTGTGGATCGGTCGGCAGACCGAGGTCCTGGTAGGCTTGTGCACGACTCACCTGCCAGCTGCGGTCATCATGGACCAGGCTCCAGAAGGAGACGTGATCGCGGCTCTGCACGAGGAACAAACTGCCGGCGCGCAAGGCCTCACGCACTGCGAAGGCGAGCGAGATCTCCCAGATATGGCGGTCGAGTTTGCCGTCCGCGATGAGGTAGGGTCGCCAGTCCGCCTGAACGAAGCCGTGCGGATCAGCCGGCGTGAGTGGCCCGCGTGTTCCGGCATCGAGCGCCCGCAGGATGTCGATCGCCTGGAGCAACGGCTCGCTGCCGGCGGCGACCTGGAACGGCAAGGTGAGAAAGCTCGGCAGGTATTGGCGCAGCGTGCCACAGCGCGACAGCATGGCGTCGAGATGGCCGCGCTCCTCGAGCCGCTCGTAGGCGCGGCAGGCCTCGGCCGCATCGACGAGGGCCGGGGCGTTCACCGCGTCGCGGAACGCGCCGACTGTCTGCTCCGCATCGGCCTCGGCCAGGGCATCAACGCCGCCGAGCACGCGGTGCAAGCCGTCGCGGGCACGCCGGCGCATGATCTTGCGGCGCTTCTCGACCGCGGTGCGGGACTTACGGTTCATCGCGGTCAAGAAGAGATCGTTCATCTCGACGATCTGGTCGAGCAGGGTCTTGCGCGCCTCGACCAGGTAGCAGGCCACGAGTGCAACACGCTTGGGTTTGGCGAAGCGTCGGAGATCGCCGGCATCGTAGCGGCGCCCGAGCTCGCCGAGCTGGCGCACGACCTTGGGGTCGAGCTCATCCAATTCGCCACCCGCGCCGAGCAGCTCCTCGATCAGGCGCAGGCGGACAATGTCGCTCTTGATCACCGCCGCGTTGGCGGATTTTGGGTAATCCTTGAGGCGGAACAGGCTGGACCGTGCATCGCCCTCCGGCACTTCCACCAGCAGGTCGATCGATGCGCGCAGTGTCGTCGGCAGCTTGTTTGTGACGACCTCGAAGAGGTTGGTCGTGGCGTAGGTGACTTCCGCGATGGCGATCCGCTCCAGCGTACTGACCGCGGGCAACATGACACGCCATTCGCGCAGCTTGTCCTCGGCTCGGCTGAGCAACTCAGCTGTGCTGCGACCTTCGAGCGCGCCCTGGCGCAGCCAGTCGCGCAGATCGGCGGCAACCGCTCGGTCAAAGCTGCGCAGGCCGAGATAACGGCGGATGCGCAGCGACTGAGCGCGCTCCGTCTGCCCGCGGCCCGGCGGGTCGAGGAACAGCACTGGCGGCAGGTCAAGTTGACGCGACAGGTGGCTGACGATCTTCAGTGGAGCTTGCCGATAGTCGTCGACGAACCGGCCATAGGCGCGCAGCGTGCAAAGCTGCAGCGCAAAACGGCGCCGATGATCGGCCCCGCGGCACTGGGCGATCTCGGCGAGGTCGTCAGAGGTCAACGTCCAGTGCCGCGCAAGTTCGTCCTCGCTGGGATCGGCCGGCAGCAGGCTGTGGTGCCGGGTCCGCGCCCCGCGCCAGGTCGTCATCCGTCGACATTCAGGTGCGAGCGCTCCAGGTCGGCCGCGAGATCCTCCCGAGAGGGTCGCGTATAAACTGCGGTCGTGTCGAGTGACTCGTGGCCGAGCAGGCCGGCGAGTTCCAGCAGCTTGCCGGGATTGTCGCGCAGGTAGCCGAGCGCAAAGGTGTGGCGCAGCGTGTGCGCCGAGACCGGTATGCGTGTGAGCCGTGCGCGACGCGCGAGGCCGGTGATCGCCGCCTGGATCGAGCGCACCGGCATCGCGGTGTCCCGGCCGCTGACGAACAGCACCGCCTCCTTCGCCGGCGCCGGGTGCGCAGCAAGATACGGCTTGAGTGCGCGGCGCGCAGTGGCGTTCAGCGGCACCTCGCGGGCTTTGAGGCCTTTGCCGTGGCGGATGCGCACCATGCCGGAACGGTCGCTCAGGGTGATATCGGCCACCCGCAGCGCCGCCACTTCGCCGACGCGCAGCCCGGCCTGCAGCATCACCTGGACGAGCGCATAGTTGCGCGCGGCGAGGCCGTGGGTCGAAGCCCCGGCAGCGCGCAGCAGTGCGTGAACTTCGGGATCGGTCAGACCGGCCGGCTGGCGGTTGCGCGCCGTGCGCACCGGCCGGAGGTCGTGGACGACATCGCCGCTCAGCGTGCCGGTGCTGCGTGCCCATCGGCACAGCCGGCGCAGGGCATCGAGGCGCCGGTTGATCGTGGCGGGGCGCCGTCCGGCGGCGACCATGTGTTGGCGGTAGGCGATCAGTTCGAACGCGGCGAGGTGGTCGAGCGCGAACGCGTCCGGCTGGACCGTGGCGTGCCAGGCGAGGAAGTGCCGCAGATCGTAGCGGTAGCCGCGCAACGTTGCCGGCGCGAGGTCCTCGCGCGCCAGACAGTCCAGGAACGGCGCCATCCAGGCTGGGTCGCCTGCCGGCGGAGGTGCGGCGGGCGCCGCTTGTGCCGCTTGTATTGCACGCAATGCGATCCCCCGCGTTAACCCCCCAGTTTATTGCGTGCAAGATAGCCGCTACGGCCCCACCAGTGCAGCCAATTCCATTTGCACGCACTGATTGCACGCAATAAACCGCCACATTGTGCCGGAGACCGAACGTACGCACCCCTTGTCAGGCTGGAATCGCCCGAATCCGGGTCGTGTTCACGTTTCTTACCGTGCAGTTTTACGCGGATGGGCCTTCCGACCCAGATAGGAGGTAGCCATTCTGTGTCCACAAAGGCATACCTTTCTGGACGCAAACGCCGCCCCTCGAAGGGCCATGAGGGGACACGCGCCGCCCTCTATCTGCGGGTCTCGACCCCCGACCAAAAGCCCGACCTACAATTTGACGAGCTGCGCGCCTACGCGGTTCGGGCCGGTCTCGATATCATCCAGGACTACTGCGATGTGGGCGTGTCAGGCCGCCGAGAAGGCCGCCCTCAGCTCAATGCTCTAATGGCAGCAGCAAGAAACCGAGAAAT
>NZ_JBKQOT010000153.1:0-24559 GCF_052145395.1 Roseiarcus sp. | reverse complement strand
ATTTCCGGAATAGGTATCCCCGGAGACTTTTCCGCCAACAATCGTTTGAGGCCTTGTGAGAGCCTCGCTTCAATCGGAATAACTGTCTTCAGCTTTTCCAAGAGGAGGTTGGTTTTCTTGAGATCGTCGATCATCAATCGTCCTTGGCTGGGGGAGGTCCGTCGCAAGCTGATCGGTCGCTGCGGTCTTTGGTCGCTACCGCCAAGTCCTCACGTCCACGAACCGCCCCGCGATCGCCGCGGCCGCCGCCATCGCGGGCGAAACGAGATGCGTGCGGCCCTTGTAGCCCCGGCGGCCTTCAAAATTGCGGTTCGAGGTCGAGGCGCAGCGCTCGCCGGGCGCGAGTTTGTCCGGGTTCATGGCGAGGCACATCGAGCAGCCGGGCTCCCGCCACTCGAAGCCGGCGGCAAGGAAAATCTTGTCGAGCCCCTCGGCCTCGGCCTGGGCCTTCACCAGGCCCGAGCCCGGAACAACCATGGCGTTGACCCGCTCGCTCACTCTCCGCCCTTCCGCGATCTTCGCCGCGGCGCGCAAATCCTCGATGCGGCCGTTGGTGCAGGAGCCGATGAAGACCCGGTCGATTGCGAGGTCCGCAATCTTCTCGCCGCCCTTGAGACCCATGTAGTCGAGGGCGCGCTGGATCGAGGCGCGCTTCTGCTCGCTCGCCGCGTCCTCGACGCGCGGCACGCGCCCCATGATCGTTGCGACGTCCTGCGGGCTCGTGCCCCAGGTGACGATCGGCGGCAGTTCGGCCGCATTCAGCCGGACCTCGGCGTCGAAGTGGGCGCCGTCGTCCGTGCGCAGCGTCTCCCAATAGGCCAGCGCCTGATCCCACAAGGGGCCCTTGGGCGACTTCGGTCGGTCCTTGAGGTATTCGAACGTCTTCGCGTCCGGCGCCACCATGCCGGCGCGCGCGCCGCCCTCGATCGACCTGTGGCCGACCGTCATGCGGCCTTCCATCGAGAGCGCCTCGATCGCCGGGCCGCAATATTCGATGACGTGGCCGGTGCCGCCCGCCGTGCCAATCTCGCCAATGATGGCCAGAATGATGTCCTTGGCCGTGACACCCTCGGGCAGCGCGCCGTCGACGCGGACCCGCATGTTCTTGGCCTTGGACTGGATCAGCGTCTGGGTCGCGAGCACATGCTCGACCTCGGAGGTGCCGATGCCGTGGGCCAGCGCCCCGAAGGCGCCATGGGTCGAGGTGTGGCTGTCGCCGCATACGATGGTCGTGCCCGGCAGCGTAAAGCCCTGCTCCGGCCCGATGATATGCACGACGCCCTGACGCCGGTCGAACTCGTCGTAATATTCGATGCCGAACTCCTTGGCGTTGGCGGCGAGCGTCTCGACCTGCTGGCGGCTTTCCGGGTCGGCGATCCCGTGGCTGCGGTCGGTCGTCTGGATGTTGTGGTCGACGACGGCGAGCGTCTTTTCCGGCGCGCGCACTCTTCGGCCCGCCATGCGCAGGCCTTCGAAGGCCTGCGGACTCGTCACCTCGTGGACGAGATGGCGGTCGATGTAGATGAGGCTCGAGCCGCCCGTCGTCTCGATGACATGATCGTCCCAAATCTTGTCGTACAGCGTGCGGGCCTTGGCCATGAACGTCTCCGGGGCCGGTTTCTCGGCGCGAATGGGGGAAGGTTGAGGTCGGCGCGCCTTTTATGCCGATTGTGGCAAAGACGGAAGGGGCCCGCTGCGCCGCGTCGGGCGTCCGTCGAACCAGGAGAACCCATGACGACCGCCAAACGTTATGCGGACGAACTTGTCGACCTTGCAAAAAGCGACGCTAGCGTTCCCGACGGGCTCGTCCATTTCCAGCAGATCTTCGACGCCTACATGATCGAGACGCCGGGAGGCTTCGTCGACAAGCGGAAGGCTCTGCTCGACGCCTTCAGCGCCAGGTCGCCCGGCGGCGAGCTCGCCGACCTCATCATCGACAAGCTCGGCGGCATGCCGTGAGCGCGTCCGCGGCGCTTTGCCGCCTTTCACGATTGTGAAGGCGTTTTTGCAATCATTGCCCGAGAATCGGCGTATGAGTAGGGTTTAAGCTTCGGGGATGGGGCGAGCGGGGAGGATGCGGGGTCGTGCAGGCGACTGACGTCAAGAATCCGGACTACTTCCACAAGATCGTCGATTGCCAATGGGCCTGTCCGGCCCACACGCCGGTGCCGGAGTACATTCGCCGCATCGCCCAGGGCGATTATCGGGGCGCGTACCTCATCAACTGGAAGTCGAACGTCTTCCCCGGCATCCTCGGGCGCACCTGCGACCGCCCGTGCGAGCCGGCCTGCCGACGCGGACGCCTGGAAGAGCAGCCCGTCGCCATCTGCCGATTGAAGCGCGTCGCCGCCGACCGCAAGGAGGAGGTCGCGGGCCTCCTGCCCAAGGCGCCCGACGAACGCAACGACAAGCGGGTCGCCTGCGTCGGCGCCGGCCCCGCCTCGCTCACCGTCGCCCGCGACCTCGCCGCCATCGGCTACGAGGTGGTGGTGTTCGATTCCGACTCGCGCGCCGGCGGCATGATGCGCAGCCAGATCCCGAAGTTCCGCCTGCCGGACGAGGTGATCGACGAGGAAGTCGGCTATGCGCTGTCGACCGGCGGAACTTTCATCGCCGCCCGGCGCATCACCAGCCTCAAGGCGCTGCTCGCGGATGGCTATGACGCGATCTTCGTCGGCTGCGGCGCGCCGCACGGGCGCGACCTCGACATTCCCGGCCGGGGCGAGGCGTCGCGCAACATCCGCATCGGCATCGAGTGGCTGGCGAGCGTGTTCTTCGGCCATACCCACAAGATCGGGAACCGCGTTGTGGTGTTCGGCGGCGGCAATACCGCGATGGACTGCTGCCGCAGCGCCCGCCGGCTCGGCGGCCAGGAGGTCAAGGTCGTCGTGCGCTCGGGCTACGCCGAGATGAAGGCTTCGCCTTGGGAGAAGGAAGACGCGGTCCACGAGGGCGTCGAGATTTTGAACTGGCTCACGCCCAAGGCCTTCACCCACGAGTCCGGCAAGCTCACCGGCGTCGTGTTCGAGAAGGTGAAGCCCGAGAAGGACGAGCGCGGCCGCCGCCAGCTCGTCCCGACCGGCGAGCCGGACGTCCATATCCCCTGCGACGATGTGCTGATCGCCGTCGGGCAGGAGAACGCTTTTCCCTGGATCGAGGCGGACCTCGGCATGAAGCTCAACCGCAACGGGCATCCGCAGGTCGATCCGGTGACCTTCGCCTCGAGCCTCCCCGGCGTGTTCTTCGGCGGCGATGCGGCTTTCGGGCCCAAGAACATCATCACCGCGGTGGCGCACGGCCACGAGGCGGCAATCTCGATCGACGCCTATTGCCAGGGGCGCGATGCGCGCGTTCGTCCGCCGCCGATGACCAATCTCGTCAGCCAGAAGATGGGCCTGCACGAGTGGTCCTACGATCACGCCATCACGGTCGACCGCCGCCATGTCGTGCCGCAGGTCGAGCGCGCCGCGGCGCTCCGCAACCTGCGCACCGAGGTCGAGCTCGGCTTCACCCTCGAGCAGGCGCTCGGCGAGGCGCGGCGCTGCCTCAACTGCGACGTGCAGACCGTGTTCTCCGCCCCGGCCTGCATCGAATGCGACGCCTGCGTCGACATCTGCCCGATCGACTGCATCTCCTTCGTGCCGAACGGACCGGAGGACGAACTGCGCCGGTCGCTGAACGCGCCTGCGGTCAATCTCGATCAGGCGATCCTCGTCTCCGAACCGGTGAAGAGCCTGCGCGTCATGGTCAAGGACGAGGACCTGTGCCTGCACTGCGGCCTGTGCGCCGACCGCTGTCCGACCGGCGCCTGGGACATGCAGAAGTTTTCTCTCGACATCGCGCAAGCGGGACAGTCATGCCGATCGAAGCCATCAACGATTTCGTGATCCGTTTCGCCAATGTGAACGGCTCCGGCTCCGCAAGCGCCAATCTTTTGTTCGCGCGGTCGATCCTGCGCATGGGCGCGCCGATCGCGCCGCGCAACATCTTCCCGTCCAACATCCAGGGCCTGCCGACCTGGTACGAGGTGCGGGTGAGCGAGCGCGGATGGCTCGGAGCGAGAGGCGGCGGCGCCGACATGCTGGTGGCGATGAACCCGCAGACCTTCGCCCAGGACGTCGCAGCGCTCGCCCCCGGCGGCTACCTCTTCTACGACTCCACCCGCCCGCTGCCGACGACCATGACGCGCGGCGACATCGCCGTGCTCGGCATGCCGCTGACCGAAATCTGCGCCGCGCACTATCACGAGCCGCGCCAGCGCCAGCTCTACCGCAACATGGTCTATGTCGGCGCCCTGGCGGCGCTGCTCGACATCGACTTCGCCGTGCTCGAAGAGCTGATCGCCGAGCGGTTCAAGGGCAAGGAGAAGCTGATCGAAGCCAACGGCCGCGCCTTGCGCCTCGGCTATGAGGACGCTCAGATTCGCTTCGCCTGCCCACTCGGCATCCGCGTCCAGCGCAGCAAGGCGGTCGGCGACCGCATCCTCGTCGAAGGCAACTATGCCGCCGCGCTCGGCGCGCTCTACGGCGGGGCGACGGTCTGCGCCTGGTATCCGATCACGCCCTCGACCTCGGTCGCCGAGGCCTTCGAGCGCCTGTGCGGCCGCTACCGGATCGACTCCGCGACCGGCAAGAAAAACGTCGCCATCGTTCAGGCGGAGGACGAGATTGCGGCGATCGGCATGGTGGTCGGGGCGGGTTGGAACGGCGCGCGCGCCTTCACCGCCACCTCCGGCCCCGGCGTGTCGCTGATGCAGGAGTTCTTCGGCCTCGCCTACTTCGCCGAGGTTCCCGTGGTCGTGATCGACGTGCAGCGCGGCGGGCCTTCGACGGGCATGCCGACGCGCACGCAGCAGTCCGACCTCCTCATCTGCGCCTTCGCCTCGCACGGCGACACCAAGCACGTGCTGCTCATTCCCGACGGCCCCGGCGAGGCGTTCGAATTCTCCGCTGAGGCCTTCGACCTCGCCGAGCGGCTGCAGACGCCGGTATTCGTCATGCTTGACCTCGACATCGGCATGAACTCGCATCTTTCGGCGCCCTTCCAGTGGGACGGCGAGCGGACTTACGACCGCGGCAAGGTGCTCAGCTCCACACAGCTCGAGGAGATCGCCGAGTTCGGCCGCTACAAGGACGTCGACGGCGACGGCGTGCCCTACCGCACGCTGCCGGGCGGGCATCCGACCCTCGGCGCTTATTTCACCCGCGGCACCAGCCGCGACCGCTACGCGCGCTACACCGAAGACCCCGCTCCTTATGTGGACAACATGGAGCGCCTCGCGCTCAAGTTCGAAACGGCGCGCAAGCTCGTCCCGCAGCCGGTCGTGAGGCCCGCGTCGTCGCCGAGCCCGATCGGCGTCGTCTATTACGGCTCGACCTCGGCCCCGATGGACGAGGCCCTCGCCCTGCTCGCGGAGGCGGGCCTGGCCGCGGACGCCCTGCGCATCCGCGCTTTTCCGCTATCGCCCGAGATCGCCGACTTCGTGCGGGCGCACGAGCGCGTGTTCGTCGTCGAGCAGAACCGCGACGCGCAGATGCGCACGCTGATGGCGAGCGACCTATCGCTCGATCCGGCAAAGCTGACGTCGATCCTCCATTACGGCGGCGCCCCAATCACGGCGCGCTTCATCGCCGACGCCATCATCGGGCGACTCAGACCCGCCGCCGCTCCGCTGATCCTCGAGGACGTGACATGACCTTCCAAGGCAAGCCGAAGTTCCGGCATCCCTCGATTCCGACCAACGCGCTCGGCTTCACCCGGCGCGACTACGAAGGGTCGATGTCGACGCTCTGCGCCGGCTGCGGCCACGATTCGATCACGTCGGCGATCATGCACGCCTGCTTCGAGCTGGCGGTGCCGCCGCACCGGGTCGCCAAGCTCAGCGGCATCGGATGCTCATCGAAGACGCCGACCTACATGCTCGGCCAGAGTCACGGCTTCAACTCGGTGCACGGCCGGATGCCCTCGGTGCTGACGGGCGCCTATCTCGCCAACCGCGACCTCATCTATCTCGGCGTCTCAGGCGACGGCGACACCGCGTCGATCGGCCTCGGCCAGTTCTGCCACGTCATGCGCCGAGGCGTGCGCATGGTCTACATCGTCGAGAACAACGGCGTGTACGGCCTGACCAAGGGCCAGTTCTCCGCGACCGCCGACCGCGGCTCGAAGAGCAAGAAGGGCGTGCACGCCGAAGACTCGCCGATCGACCTCGCGGCCGTCGCCATCCAGCTCGGCGCGACCTTCGTCGCGCGCAGCTTCTCGGGCGACAAGGCCCAGCTCGTGCCGCTGCTCAAGGCGGCGTTCCAGCATCGTGGCGCGGCCTTCATCGACGTGATCTCGCCCTGCGTCACGTTCAACAACCACGAAGGCTCGACGAAGAGCTACGACTACGTGCGCGAGCACAACATCGCGGTCAACGCCCTCGACTTCATAACGGGGCGCGAGGCGATCGAGATCGACTACGCCGAGGGCGCGGCCCAGGCCGTGACGCTCCACGACGGCTCGACCATCCACCTGCGCAAGCTCGACGCCGAGCACGATTTCTCCAACCGCGGCGAGGCGCTGACCATGCTCGAGAACTGCCGCGAGACCGGCGAGATCCCGACCGGGCTCCTCTATCTCGACAAGGACGTCGACGAGCTGCACGACACGCTCGGCACGACCACGCGCCCGCTGAACGCGCTGACCGAGGCCGAGCTCTGCCCCGGCCCGAAAGCGCTCGCCGCAATCAACCGGTCGCTGAGGTAGCGGCTGGAGGGCGATGACGCTGACGGCCGCCGCGGCGGCCGAGGGCGCAGCGAGCGACGCGATGAGAAAAGCGCAGCCGGCGGCTCGGCTTAGCTGGCGAGCGCGCTCGACGTCCAGTCTTCCGATCGGCGTCTGGCCTCGCGTCCGTGCGCGCTCCCGAACCGGACATTTCCGGAAGCTGTCGACAAGCGCGTCGATCCTCTCGCCAGAACCGCGCCTTTCCGTCACGCTACCGGTTACATCCTCCCTTGATTCGCCGAAGGTCCGGCCATGACGAAAAAAACCAGCAAGGCTCGTAAGGTCCTTGAGAAACCGCAGATCCTCGGCTGGAAGACCAGCGATGACGACGAAATTCGGCTTCGCCAGTGGCGAGGACAGGCCGACCTCGCGAAGATCGAGGCGCTGGAGCCGCAGTTCGGCCCCTTCGGCGCGTTTCGGGTGCGCTCGACGACAGGCGGCTCCTACGACGTCGAGATCCGCGATCTTGTTGGCCGCATCAATTCCTGCGGCTGCGTCGACCATCGCGTCAACGGTCTCGGGACCTGCAAGCATATCGAGGGCGTGCTCGCGGCGCTCAGGAAGAAGCTCGGCGCGCGAGCCTTCAAGGCGGCCGCGGTCCAAGGCTCGCCACGCGTGGAAATTTTCCTTGCGCGTGAGGGCGATCTGGCCCCCGCCATCAACATACCCGTGTCGACCCCTGATCAACGTGCTTTTCTCCATCCCTACCTCGGAGCGGATGGCGCGCTGACTTCCGATCCGGATCTCCTTGCGGTTCTGTTCGAGAAGGCGGCGTCGGCCGCGCCCGCCGGAATCCGCATCTCGCGCCATCTCGGGCCCTGGATCGAGCGCGCCAAAAGGCTCGCGGCGCGCGAGACGGCGCGGCAGAAATTTCTCGCGGCGGCCCAGTCGAATGGCGATGGCTTCAACGTCGTCAAGCTCCCGCTCCTGCCCTACCAGCGACAGGGCGCGGCGCACCTCGCCTTCAACGAACGGGCGCTACTGGCGGACGAGATGGGTCTCGGCAAGACCGTGCAGGCCATCGCCGCCTGTGAGATTCTTGCGCGCGAGAAGGGGATCGAACGCGTGCTCGTCGTCTCGCCGACCTCCGTCAAGGCCGAATGGGAGGAGCAGATCGCCCGCTTCGCCGACCGGACGACGCGCTTTGTCGCCGGGCTTTATCCACAGCGGCTGAAGCTCTATCAGGATCCGGCGCCCGCCTTCTTCACCCTGGTCAATTACGAGCAGGTGGTGCGCGACGCCGACGACATCAACCGTTTTCTCAAGCCCGACGTGGTCATTCTCGACGAGGCCCAGCGCATCAAGAACTGGCAGACCAAAACGGCGCGGCGGGTGAAATCGCTCGTCTCGCCCTACGCCTTCGTCCTCACCGGCACGCCGCTGGAGAACCGGATCGACGAGACCTATTCAATCGTCCAATATCTCGATCCCGAGATTTTCGGCCCGCTGTTCCGCTTCAACCGGGACTTCTATGAACTCGACGAGCGCGGACGGCCGGCAGGCTACAAGAACCTCGACCAGATGCATCGGCGCCTCGGCGGCGTCATGCTGCGGAGGCGCAAGCGCGACGTCGAGGACGAGCTTCCGGGCCGCATCGAAAAGACGTACTTCGTCCCGATGGCGGAGGAGCAGGCCAAGCGCTACGGCGACTACGAATATTTGGCCCGCCGGCTTGCCTCCATCGCGCAGCGCCGGCCGCTGACGAAGGAGGAGTTCGACCGCCTGCAGCAGTATCTCGCCTGCATGCGCATGATCTGCGACACGCCGGCGATCCTCGATCCCGAATGCCGCGTCTGTCCCAAGCTCGAAGAGCTCGAAGGCGTGCTCGGCGAGCTGTTCGAGGAACCCGGGCGCAAGGTCATTGTCTTCTCGGAATGGGTGAAAATGCTCGACCTCGTGCGCGGTCTTTCGCGCGAGATGGGCTTCGATCACGCGTGGCATACCGGCGACGTGCCCCAGCTCAAGCGCCGGGCCGAGATCGCCCGCTTCCGCGAGGACCCGGACTGCCGGCTGTTCCTGACCTCGGACGCCGGCGCGACCGGCCTCAACCTCCAGATGGCCAGCGCGGTCATCAATCTCGATCTGCCGTGGAACCCGGCGAAACTCGAGCAGCGCATCGCGCGGGCCTGGCGCAAGGGCCAGAAGAATGCGGTGACGGTGGTCAATTTTGTCACCGAGAATTCCATCGAGCATTCGATTCTGCATCTCCTCGCCCACAAGCGGACGCTCGCCGACGGCGTGCTCGATGGGACGGCGGACTTCTCCGCCCTCGCGCTGCCCTCCGGCCGCGCAGCGACGATCGAGCGCATGCAGCAGATGCTCGGCAAGGGCGAACCGATCCGGATCCGGACGCTGCCGCCAGAAGAGGCGCTGGTCGAGGAGATGAAGGCGCGTCACGGCGCCGGCCTCGTTCACGCCGAGCTTCGCGCGGAGCGCCTGTTCCTCGTCCTCGACGCCGACTCCTCGGGCATCGCGGCCGAGCGGACGCGGCTTGCCGCCTCGACGCCCCCGACGGAAATCCTCGATCGCTCTGCCTGGGAGACCCTGAGCCGCCTCGCCGACGCCGGCCTGATCGGCTTCACCGACTCGCGCGCCCGCATCCTCCACCAGACCGGCGCGAACGGGGGTGAGCGCGCCGACGGAGAAGACGGGACGAAGCCCGCCCCGCCCGCGCGACCGCCCGACCGGCGCGCCGAGGCTCGCGCGGCGTAAGGAGTCAATTTTCCTCATCCGACGCTATAGGCTGTCGACAGAAGGGCGTTCGCCCGCCCGCGCCGATTGCCGCGAGCGGACGATCGTCGTGGCGACGAGACTGTGCTCGACGTCGGCGCCGGACACGGACTGATGGTGATCCCGTCGCCCATCGCGTCCCGCGCGGGCGCTTCGTCGCGCTCGACGTCTGGAGCGTGCGCGACCTCTCAGACAACACGATCGAGCGTTCCGCGCTCACGCCGAGCGCGCGAGCGCGCGCTGACAGAGGTCCGCACGTCACAGCGCCGGTTCAGTCAGCCCCGCATGGTCGTTGGGCCGGCGGCCCGCCGGGCAGCGGAACAGGCGCTCGGATTCCCGGAGCACGATCGGTTCGCCAGCCTCAGGACGTCGTCACGCCAGACGGTCACGCCAGCCTTATGGTCATTGAAGCGAATTAATATAATTTAATGAATTAAAATGGAAACGGCAAGAACGTCAATGCTAGAGCCTACGTTTGCTCCGGCGGGGATTCATGCAATGCTTGACACCACTCCTGACGACGTACCCATAAATCATGATCACGTGACTGCCGTGACTGCCGATACTTTTGTCGCGTTGGTCGAAAGCCGCCTGTTCCTGAGGGAGTGCATGGGGCGCAGCATACATTCGGCGTTCTCGGTTCCAGTCGTCACGTTTTCGTCGTTGTCGGAACTCGGGGAGCATCCTCGCGCTGCCTCAGCCGCTCTCGTCGTCCTGTCCTTGATAGAGGCCAGCCGGGAGGCGTGGGCGAGCGCACTCAAGGACCTGGCGGAGGGTGTGTCACGCCGCCCGGTTGTCATCCTGGCTTCGACGAACGACGTCGAGCTGGCTCGCGCCGCCATCCGACACGGCGCGAAGAGATACATTCCGCTCACGATGGGACTCGACATCGCGGTTGAGGCGATCCGTTTCGTTCTGGTCGGCGGGACTTATGCCCCCTCGGACCATCTTTTCGCGGCGGATTCCCTCGGACCTTCGCCCCAGAAGGCGCTCCAGCCGGTCGGCGTTCTCACTGTCCGCGAACAGTCGGTCGTGAGAGGGATCAAGGAAGGCAAGTCGAATAAGGTCATCGCCTACGAGCTCAATATGTGTGAAAGCACGGTGAAAGTCCACGTGAGCAATGTCATGAAGAAGTTGAAGGCGAAGAATCGAACCGAGGTCGCCATGAAGGCGTAGACGCGCCGCCGCGCTCATGGGGCCGCGGTTCGCTCTGATGGAGACAACCGACTTCCACGAGCGCAACAGGCGCGTGATGACCCCGAGCCTCGCCGAATGGGGAGCGTGATGATTCCGAATTTCATGAATAATATTTCCGAAAACCAGAAACCGTGCTAGGGTTCAGAGATGGCCGAGCACGCTTCCGCACGATCCCTCTCCCGTCCTGCGCGGGCACAGCTTGCTCGCTCTGTCGTTTCGGACGACCCCCAAGAGCGACGCTGCAACGGCCAAGCGCTTGCGCGTGCTGCAGCGGCGTCGCAAGCCCTTGGAAGCACTCGAAATGGCAATGGGCAGGTCTTGCAGAGACTTGGCATGGATTTGGGGTCGGCGCCGCTTCGGCTTGGGTTCGGCGCCCCGTGCGCTTGGGTTCGCGGCTCCGTCCGCAATGACGGTCGAACCTCGTCCCCGCCGTTGCGACTGCGGCGCGTCTGCGGATCGGAAAAACCGCCGCAAGCCTCTGAAAAGGCTCGAGTCGGAGTTGCAAATGACAGGCGCGAAGTCCCTTACTCGAGTCCGATGGCTCGTCGCGTCGATTGCGTCCGCCCTGGTGACGCGTCGATGACCGCGTCAGCCGCGATCAGCGATCGCGGCTATAGGCCGCAAACGTGACGAAGGGACAGAAAGCGGCGCCCAAGCCGTTGAAATCGCCCGCGCCTTGCCAGGACTGCGCGGGCTCCTACTCCCACTCGATGGTGCCGGGCGGCTTCGAGGTCACGTCGTAGACGACCCGGTTGATCCCCTTGACCTCGTTGATGATCCGGGTCGCGGTGCGGGCCAGAAAGGCCATGTCGTAGGGGTAGAAGTCGGCGGTCATGCCGTCGACCGAGGTCACCGCGCGCAGCGCCACGACAGAATCGTAGGTGCGCCCGTCGCCCATGACGCCGACGGTCCGCACCGGCAGGAGCACGGCGAAGGCCTGCCAGATCTTGTCGTAGAGGCCGGCCTTGCGGATCTCCTCGAGGTAGATGGCGTCGGCCTTGCGCAAGATGTCGAGCTTCTCCCGAGTCACCCCGCCGGGACAGCGGATGGCGAGGCCGGGGCCGGGAAACGGGTGGCGGCCGACAAAGGGCTCGGGCAGGCCGAGCTCGCGCCCCAGGGCCCGGACCTCGTCCTTGAACAGCTCGCGCAGCGGCTCGACGAGCTTCATCCGCATCCGCTCGGGCAGGCCGCCGACGTTGTGATGGCTCTTGATCGTGACCGAGGGGCCGCCAGTGAAGGAGACGCTCTCGATCACGTCGGGGTAGAGAGTCCCCTGCGCCAGAAACTCGACCGGGCCGCGGCCGTCGCTGGCGATGCGCCGCGCCTCGGTCTCGAACGTGTCGATGAACAGCTTGCCGATGGTCTTGCGCTTGGCCTCCGGCTCGTCGAGCCCTTCGAGCGCGCTCAAGAAAGCGTCCGCCGCATCGACGTGGACGAGCGGGATGTTGAAATGGCCGCGGAACAGGCTCACCACCTGCTCCGCCTCGCCCTGGCGCAGGAGGCCGTGATCGACGAAGACGCACGTCAGCTGGTCGCCGACCGCCTCGTGGATCAGCACCGCCGCGACCGCCGAATCGACCCCGCCCGAAAGGCCGCAGAGGACTCGGGCCTTGCCGACCTCTCCGCGGATGCGGGCAATCTCCTCGGCGCGGAAGGCGGCCATGGTCCAGTCGCCTTTGAGGCCCGCGACCTTATGGAGGAAGTTGGCGATCAGCTTCGCCCCGTCCGGCGTGTGAACGACCTCGGGGTGGAACATCGTCGTGTAGTAGCGGCGCGTCTCGTCGGCGGCGACGGCGTAGGGCGCGTTCTCGGACACGGCGTAGACCCGGAAGCCCTCGGGCAGGCGGGTCACCCGGTCGCCGTGGCTCATCCACACCGGATAGCGCCCGCCCTCCTCCCAGACGCCGTCGAACAGGGCGTTCGTCTCCAGAATCTCCACGTCCGCGCGGCCGAACTCGGCGGCGTGTCCGCTCTCGACCTTGCCGCCGAGTTGTTCCGCCAGCGTCTGCTGGCCGTAGCAGATGGCGAGGATCGGGACCCCCGCTTTGAAGATCGTCTCGGGCGCGCGCGGGCTGCCGGCTTCCGGGACCGACGCCGGGCCGCCGGAAAAGATCACCGCCTTGGGCTTGAGGCGCTCGAACGCCTCGGCCGCCTTGCTGAACGGGTGGATCTCGCAATAGACGCCGGCTTCGCGCACGCGCCTGGCGATGAGCTGCGTGACCTGGGATCCGAAGTCGACGATGAGGACGAGGTCGCGCTGCATTCCGACCCCTTAGGCCAAAAGCGCGCCGGCGCGCAATGGCGGCAGGCTCAGGGTTCCTGCGAGGCCGCGATCAGCGCGTCGAGGACATGGCCGAGCCGCCGCGCGCATGTGGGGTCGGCGGCGATCTCGTCAGCGCTGGTCGCCTTGCCCGTCAGCGGCAGGGTAATGAACGCGTCCGCCAGAAAGCGCGCGGCCATGGTGGAAAGGATCTCGCGCAGGTCCGCTTGGGCGTGGTAGGCGCGCGGCGAGGCGTTGATCAGCACGACCCTTTTGCCGGCGAAGGTCTCGCTCGACACCAGCCAGTCGAGCGCGTTCTTGAATACGCCGGGCACGCCATGGGCGTATTCGGGCGCGGCGATGACGACAGCGTCGCAGGCCCCGATCATGGCGCGAAGCGCCTGGACCGTCTCGGGCTTGGACGAATCCTCGACGTCGTCGTCGGGGTTGTAAGGCGGCAGCTTGGCGAGGTCCTGGTAGACAAGCACCCGCACGTTCTCAGGGGCAAGGCGCGCGAGCGCCTCCAGAGCCGCCGTGTTGGTGGAGCCCTTGCGAAGGCTGCCGGAAATCGCGAGGACGCGCATGGGTCAAGGTCCAATTGCGGATTCGACTTCGGTTCCGGCGGGCCGGCGGCGCGTCAGATTCATCGGGCGCTCCGCGTGAAACTGTCCGGACCGTCGGCTCGCCGCAATACGACTATCCGACGAACGGACCGGACGGCCCTCTTGGCCCTGTCCTCAACTCAGCGCGACGTTGAGGGCGCTCTCGGGGAGCTCCTGTCCGAAGCAGCGCTGGTAGAACTCGGCGACCAGGGTGCGCTCGATTTCGTCGCACTTGTTGAGGAAGGTCAGGCGGAAGGCGAAGCCGACGTCCTTGAAGATATCGGCGTTCTCGGCCCAGGTGATCACGGTGCGCGGGCTCATGACCGTCGACAGGTCGCCATTGATGAAGGCGTTGCGGGTCAGGTCCGCCACCCGCACCATCTTGTTGATGACGTCGCGGCCGTCCTTGCGCGCGCGGTGGGCGGGCGACTTCGCCAGAACGATGTCCACCTCCTTGTCGTGCGGCAGGTAGTTCAGCGTCGCCACGATCGACCAGCGGTCCATCTGGCCCTGGTTGATCTGCTGCGTGCCATGATAGAGACCCGACGTGTCGCCGAGGCCGACCGTGTTGGCGGTGGAGAACAGCCGGAACGCTGGATGCGGGCGGATGACACGGCGCTGGTCGAGCAGCGTCAGCTTCCCCGACACTTCCAGCACGCGCTGAATGACGAACATGACGTCGGGACGGCCCGCGTCGTACTCGTCGAAACACAGCGCAATGTTGTTCTGCAGCGCCCATGGCAGCATGCCATCGCGAAACTCAGTGATCTGCTTGCCGTCCTTCAGCACGATCGCGTCCTTGCCGACGAGATCGATGCGCGAGACGTGGCTGTCGAGGTTGATACGGACGCAGGGCCAGTTGAGCCGCGCGGCGACCTGCTCGATGTGCGTGGATTTGCCGGTGCCATGATAGCCGGTGATCATGACACGGCGGTTGTAGGCGAAGCCCGCCAGGATCGCGAGCGTCGTCTCGCGATCGAACAGATAGTCGGGATCGAGATCGGGCACATGCTCGTCGGTCTCGCTGTAGGCCGGCGCTTCCATGTCCGAATCAATGCCGAAAGCCTTCCGCACAGATACGTGCGTATCAGGCAGACCAGGCGTGGGCTCGGCTGGCGCCGGCGTCTCTCTCGAATTCATCGATCCTCCACGCTCCGACCTCCATAGGAAGGAGCGGCTCTCTCTTAACCAAATCCGGTCCGCGGCAAAAGCCGTCCCTTTGAGCCTGCAGGCTGACAGGGTTCTGCGCGTCAAACCAGCTTGTTGGCTCGCAGATAGTTATAGGCCTGGATGATCTCGCGCAATTTGCCTTCAGAGGACCGGTCGCCGCCATTGGCGTCAGGATGATGACGTTTGACCAGATCCTTGTAGCGCGTCTTGATCCTGGCTTGCGTCGCCTGACCGTCCAGTTCGAGGGTCATCAGAGCCTTCAGCGCGAGCGCGTTGTACCGCTGTGGCGGCTCGGTTTGGGGCGCCTTGCCGCGCACGCCTCGCCGGCGCGAGGCTCGCGCCTCGGCGAACACCGTTTCGTCGACATGGCTCGCCGCCGCCCGATCGCCGAGCTTCCAGGTCGGCCGGTGGCCGATCGCGTCGTCTTTGCGGAACTTGGCCATCGACTCGTCGTCCATGCCGCGGAAATAGTCGTAGGTCGCGTTGTATTCGCGCACATGGTCCTTGCAGAACGAGAAATATTCCCCTTCGCGATCCCGGCCTTTTGGCGCGCGAAAAACCCCCTCCTCCTGGCAACCGGGATGGCTGCAAGGGATCTTGGCGTTCGGCTTTTCCGGAGCGCTCCTGGCCGGTTTGACCCGAATGCGATCGAACAGAGGCGAGTTCAGATTCATGTCATGACGTTTATGAGCGTGGTCGTCGTCGGGCAAGCCCCAATTCCTCCTTCGCACGCGGCCCCCTTCGATGCTGACCGCGGTGAAAAACACGTTCTGCCGGACACCGACGTGCGTTATCTAGTGTCTCCGGCCGGCGAATGGGAGAGCGAAAGCATGACGATGCAGGAAAGAATTGTCGCGCGTTTGACGGATGCGCTCAAGCCGGAGAAACTCGCCATCGTCGACGAATCGGACCGCCACGCAGGCCACGCCGGCGTCCGCGGCAACCCGGGTCATGCGCGCGGAGGCGGCGGAACGCATTACCGGGTGACGATCGTTTCGCCGAAATTCACGGGCTTGAGCCGGGTCGCGCGACATCGTTTGGTTTACGACCTCCTCCCGGCGGAATTCGCCGATGGCCTACACGCGCTCGCCCTCGAGGCGAAGGCGCCCGGCGAGCCTTGATGGTCGCCGCGCCCGAATCCTTCGGCCCCTACATTATCACGCTGGCCCCCGCCGAAATCGAGGCCGTTGCCTCGCGTTACGGATTGCGCGAGGCTTTGGGCGGAAGGCTGACGGCACGCCATCACGCGCCGGTCGCGGCGTTCATCCTCGCGCTTCTGTTCGCCGCAATTCTCGCGCTGACCGGCCTCATCAGCCGTCGGGCTGGAGAGGCCGCCTTTCTCATCGCCGCCGCAGCATTCATGATCCAGCGGCTCACGACCCACCGAAGCATCTGGCGAGCCCGGAACAAGGGACGCGCCGAGGTCGAGCGTTTTCTGTCCGGCCCGGTGACGACGACGTTCGACGCAAACGCGGTGGTCCAGACCAGCGGCGGGGAATCGCGTCGGCTGGACTTCGCCGATTGCCGGGAGGCCGAGGAGACCGGCGGCCTCGTGTATCTTTGGGGTCGGGAAGGAGCGCCGGTCGTCCTGCCCAGCCGTGCAATGGCCGAGGGCCAGTCCGCCCGGCTGGTCGCATGGGCCAGAGGCTGGATGCGGACGCCAAATCTTTAGGTCGCTCGACCCTCCGCAGTCGGCGCTCACGGCGCCTCCGTCGCGTCGAAGTCGGAAGCCAGATGACCGGCCGCCCGCTCGCGCGCAATCGCCGCGGCATGATCGCGGGCAAGGAACGTATAGACCATTGGCGTCACGAACAGCGTGAACATGGTACCGATCGCCATCCCGGCGAAAATGGTGAGCCCGATGTTGAAGCGCGACGCGGCCCCCGCACCCGACGCGACAATGAGCGGTATCACGCCGACGACCATCGCCGCCGTCGTCATCAGGATAGGGCGCAGCCGCACGGCCGCGGCATGCTCGATTGCTTCTCGCCGCGACATGCCGCCATGCTCCTGCATGCGATTGGCAAAATCGACCATCAGGATGCCGTGCTTGGAGATCAGGCCAATGAGCGTCACGAGCCCGATCTGCGAATAGATGTTGATGCTGGCGAACCCGAGGAAGCCCCCGACATTGAGCGGGAGAAGCGCGCCGAACAGCGCCGTCGGCAGCGCGATGAGGATGATCAGCGGATCCCGGAAGCTCTCGTACTGCGCCGCGAGCACCAGATAGATGACGATCAGCGCGAAGAGGAAAACGTAAACCAGCGCGTTGCCTTCCTGCTCGTACTGACGCGAATCGCCGTTGAAGTCGTAGGAGTAGCCTTCCGGGAAGATCTCCTTCGACTTCTCCTTCAGGAAATCGAGCGCCTCGCCGAGCGTGCGGCCCGGAAACGGCACGCCGGAAATCGTCGCCGAGTTGAGTTGCTGGAAGCTCGTCAGCGCATTCGGCTGGACTTCGTCCGATACGGTCGCAACCGCCGAGAGCGGCGCAAGCTCGCCGTTGCGCGTGCGAAGCTGGTAGCGCGTGAGCCAGTCGGGCGTCAGCCGGAACTCGCGCGGCGCCTGCGGGATGACCTGATAGCTGCGCCCATAAAGGCTGAACAAATTGATGTAATTGCCGCCAAGCATCGTGGCGAGCGCATTGCCGACATCGGCCATGTTGATGCCCATGCTGTTGGCCTTGTCGGCGTCGACCTTGAACACGAATTGCGGCGTATCGAACTTGAGGTCGACGTCGGTGAACAGGAAAAGCCCGCTCTGCCGAGCGGCGTCCTGCATCTTCTGCGCGACGTCGGCGAGCGTCTGGTAATCGCCGGTGGTCCGAATGACGAATTGCATCGGCGCGCCGCCGGTCGAGCCAGGCAGCGCCGGCGGGGAGAAGGCCTGAACCTGCGCCTGAGGCACTTTGAGGAACCGGGGGCTGAGGTCGGCGAGCACCTGCTTCTGGGTGCGTTGGCGTTCGTCCCAATTCTTGAGGATGATGCCTGCGAAAGCCTGGCGCACGCCGGCGGAGCCGTTGATGACGAAGGAATGCGCCATCTCCGACACGTCCCTGATCTCCTCGATCAGCCGCTTCGTCGCTGTCTCGGTGTAGTCGAGGTTGCCGATCTGCGGGATCTTGACGAGGGTCAGCAGGAAGCCCTGATCTTCCTCGGGCGCGAGTTCCCGCGGTGTCGAAAGATACATGACGGCCGTCAGCGCAAGGATGCCGACCAGGACCAGCGCTGTCAGCGCGCGAAAATTGAGCGTCGAATTCAGCCGCCGCTGATAGGCTTGGCGCAGGCGGTCGAACGCCCGATCGACGAAGCGGCCGAACCAGCCCTGGTTCTGGTCGTGACGAAGGAGCTTCGAGCACATCATCGGCGAAAGCGTCAGCGCAATAAAGCCGGAAACCACGACCGAGCCGGCAAGCGTGAAGGCGAATTCGCGGAACAGCGCACCCGTCACGCCCGCGACGAAACCGATCGGCGCGTAGACGGCGGCCAGCGTGATCGTCATCGCGACGACCGGCAACGCGATTTCGTGGGCGCCTCGGATCGCCGCGTCGAACGGCGTCATGCCGCCCTCGATGTGGCGATGGATGTTTTCGACCACGACGATCGCGTCGTCGACGACGAGACCGATGCCGAGCACGAGCGCGAGCAGCGTCAGAAGGTTGATCGAATAGCCGAGGCCGAGCAGCGCGATCATCACCCCGATCAGCGATAGCGGGATGGTCACGATCGGAATGAAGGTCGAGCGCAGGTTGCCGAGGAACAGAAAGATCACGACGATGACGATGATCGCCGCTTCGATCAGCGTCTTGGCGACCTCGTAGATCGAGGCGCGGATGAACTTTGTCGAATCGTATGCAATCGTCGCGTTCATGCCGGGCGGCAGCTGTTGCTGAATGCTCGGCATGAGGGCGTTGACGCCGTCGATCACGGTCAGCGGATTGGCCTCGGGCGTGCCATAGATGCCGATGAACACAGCCTTGAGCCCGTCGAACACCGAGGAGGTGTCTGACGTCTGCGGCCCGAGTTCGATCTTCAGCGAGACGTCGCCGAGCCTCACCAGGGCGTCGCCGTGGGTCGCGATCACCATCTCGCTGAAGGTCTTCGGGCTGTCGAGCGAAGTCAGCGCGTTCACGCTGATCTGGGTATAGTCGCTCTTCACCTCGCCGGCCGCGGTGGTGAAATTGTTGGCCGCGAGCGCCGCACGCACGTCGTTCGGCGTGACCCCCTGCGCGGCCATGCGGATCGGGTCGAGCCAGATGCGCATCGCGAACGCCTGACCGCCGAGTATCTGAGCGTTGGCGACGCCGTCCACCGTCTGCAGGCGCGGCTGGACGACGCGCGTGAGATAGTCGGTGATCTGCGAGGGCGTCATCACCGCGGAATTGAAGCTCATGTACATGAGCGCGAAGCCCTGGCCCGTCTGCTTGACGACCACGGGATCGTTGGCCTCGCGCGGCAGAAGCCCGCGCACCTGATTGACCTTCGACAGCGTGTCCGCCATCGCGCGGTCGGGATTGGCGTCGAGCCGTAAGTTGAGCGTGATGGTCGAGACGTTTTGCTGCGAGGCGGAGACGAGCGTGTCGATGCCTTCCGCGCTCGCCACCGCCTGCTCGATCGGCGTCGTTATGAAGCCCTTTATGACGTCCGCCGCCGCGCCCGGGTAGGTCGTCGTGATGGTGATCGTCGTGTTCGAGGTTTGCGGGAACTGGCGGACCTGCAACTTGAACCCGGCCATCAGCCCGATGAGCAGAATCAGCAGGCTCACGACGCTCGCCAGCACTGGACGGCGGATGAAGAGATCGGTGAAGGCGTTCATCGGCGCTCAGCTCATTGGAGCGGCGTCTGAGCCGGCAGCGGGAGGGCGGGACGTTCGTCGAGCGTAACGGGCATGTTGGCCTGCAGCTTGATCTGGCCAGCGGCGACCACCTGCTCGCCCTCCTTCACGCCTTCGGCGATGGCGATGCGCTCGCCGCGGGTGGCGCCGAGCCGCACGAAGCGCCGCTCGACCTTAAGTCCGCCGCCCGTCGCCGGCGCGCCCGAGCCCGCGCCGCCAGGCTCGGGCTTCGGCGCCGGGACGACGACGAAGACGTTGTCGCCGTAGAGGCTGTAGACGATCGCGGTGCGCGGCAGGGTCAGCACCCGGGCCGGCGCGCCAGTCGTGACGGTCAGGTTGGCGAACATGCCCGGCAGGAGGCGGCGGTCGGGATTGGCGAACTCTGCGCGGATCGTGACGTTGCGTGAATCGGCGCTGACGCGGGCGTCGATCGCCTTGATCTTGCCGGTAAAGATCTGGCCGGGCGCCCCGCCGACCGTCATCGTCACCTCCTGCCCGACAGCAAGGGTCGCCAGCGCCGCCTCGGTCACCGGGAAATCGGCGTAGATCGGGTCGAGTTGAGTGAGCGTGGCGAGCGGCGTCCCGACCGCCGCGAACTGGCCGAGATCGGCGTTGCGGATGCCGATGCGTCCGCTGAACGGCGCCCGGATCGCCTTCTGCGCGATGATGGCCTGCGTGCGCTGGACCGAGGCCGCGGCGCTGTCGCGCGCCGCAAGCGCCGAATCGAGCGTCGCCTGCGGCGTGTTGCCGCCCTGCACCAAGGTCCTCTGCCGGACAAGCGTCGCGTCGGCGTTCAGCAGCTGCGCCTTGTTGGCCGCGAGATCCGCCTGCTCAACCGAGTCGTCGAGATTGATGAGCAGGTCGCCCTCCTTCACGTCCTGGCCGGACTCGAAGTGGATGACCGAGATCACGCCCGCGACCTGCGGAGCGATGAAGATGCCCTGATAGGCGCGCAGGGAGCCGATCGCGCTGAGTTGCGGCGGCCATTGCTCGTACGTCGCCGGCTGCGCCCAGACAACGGTGGGCTTCGGCGCGAAGGCGGCCGAAATGAAGCCTCTGACCATGGTCGGCTTGATGAAGAACTGGAAGTAGGCGAGGCCGGCCGTGATCGCGGCAAGCAGCGCAAGCGTGACAAGAAACACGACCGGACGGCGGATACGAAGCGGGAGAGCTCGGATCGCGATCAGCGCGACACAGATCGCGGCGACCACACCGAAAGCGACCGCAGGCGCCGGCAGGGCCAGGCGACCCGTCTTCGCCGCGGCGCCGACGCCCAGCGCGGCGAGCGCAACAACCAGCAACACCCAATCGATCACGCGTCTCATCGCCGCCCGCGGCTCTTTCGGATCGCGTCGCAGCGGCCCTCGAAGCCGTCAATCTAACGGGCCGGCGCCGAACGCGCCAGTCGCGACGACGGAATGGCGGACATGCAGGCTTCGACGGAGGGCGGACCCGTCGGACTTGCCATTTTCGTCTCGGTTTTGAGGTTTTGCAGAGGGTTATGGCGCCATTTCGGTCCCGCCCTCGCGCCGGAGCGGCGCGATCCGAGCGGCATGGACAGGTCTTGCGCTTTTGGCGCGCCGCTTGTGATCTCAAAGGCTTAGGCGCCGAAACCTGTCACTTTGCAACGCCCAGGAGCCTCGCTGCCAGTGGATGCGCTGTCAGGACCAGACGAATGACCGCCGTCGGACCCGGCCGGCGCCCTCTGGGGCGCGCGACATCCGAGTCGCGAGATCTCCCCGGCGTTGAGGAGCGGGTGCGACAGCCTCTCGCCAACGGGATGGGAATCGCAAGCGCAAACGACGAGCATCCCGAGCCGATGAGGCGCCGAACCCAAATCCATCCTAACTTCCCGGAAGGTCTTCCTATTGCCCTTTCTAGATTTTTCAGGGGGTTGTGCGGCTTCGGCATTGCTCGCGAAATCTACGCTCGGGTCGCGGGGGCGGGGGCGGCGCTCGTCCTCGCGCGCGCCGCTTCCAGTATTCAACGATCCAAACAGCGATGGCGACGCAGATCCGACCCACGCCGTCGCAAAACGGCGCCGGCCTGAAGTCGCGCAAGTCTCAAGCTAGCACGAGTTTCTGATTCTCGAAAGAAAATGTCGGGCTCTTAGAGCGTTCGCTGTTGGCGGGACCCATGCGGACATCGAAGCGGGCTTACCGAAGCCGTCACGGCTGTCCCCGGATCACAGTCCGGGCTCGTCCCGGCCATCCACGTCGCGCAGGCGCCGTTCACAACGCGCTTATAGATGATGTAACGCAATCAGGAGCCTACCGAAAAGAGACAGTGTTTGCGTGAGTGGCCGGGACATCCCCGGACTCGTGATCTGGGGCGGCCATGACGCGGTGTCCCAATTGCTCGATCAACAGCCAAAAAGAGCAAAATGTCGACCCTCGCCCGAACACGTCTTCGGCCTGCCGCCGGCGCCGCCCCTCGCCAGACACGGCCGACCCGGATATGGTCATTTCCCGGCCGCAGAAGACGGCCTGATTCTGGGGAGATAAACCGATGATCAAGACCTTCGCGCTCGCCTCGCTCGCCCTCTGCCTCGTCGGCGCGCCGACGCTGGCTTTCGCCGACGACGCCTGCATGACGCAGTCGATGGACAAGAAGCTCGCCGGCGCGGCCAAGACCAGCTTCATGACAAAGTGCGAGCGGACCGCCTGCGAGGGCCAAGCGACCGACAAGAAGCTCGCCGGCGCGGCCAAGACGTCGTTCGTCAAGAAATGCACCAGCGACGCCCTGAAAGCGGCGACGATGTAACCCGTCCCGCTTCGGGGCCGCGCCTCAGCCGTCCCACGGGCCGACCCCTAACGGTCGCGATCGTCGACGGCCCGACGGGGCTTGCGCGCAACTCGCTCAAGCGATGCGGAAAACGGCGCCGAGGAGGTTCGTCATGGGTCTGCGCGTCCTCGTGATCTGCCTTCTCGCGACGCTCGGTGCGGCGATGTCGGCGCGCGCCGCCGATTCCTTCCTCATCGGCGTGATGAACGACGAGTCGGGCCCCTACGCGGACCTCGCGGGCCCGGGGTCGGTGGAGATGGCGCGCATGGCGATCGAGGACTTCGGCGGCGCCGTCCTCGGCAAGCCGATCGAGCTCCTCGTCGCCGACCATCAGAACAAGGTCGACGTGGGGCTCGCGATTGCGCGCCAATGGTACGACGAGCGCAACGCCCGCGGGATTTTCGACATCACCAATTCCGGCGTGGCGCTGGCGATCCAGGCGCTGGCGAAAGAGCGCAACCGGCTCGTCATCTTCGACTCCGCCTCGTCCTCGGATCTCACCGGAAAGGCCTGCTCGCCGAACGGAATCCAGTGGAACGCCGACAACTGGTCGAACGGCGTCGCGTTGATGCGGCTGCTCATTCAGCAGAAGCTCGACAGCTTCTTCTTCATCACCGCCGACTACGCCTTCGGCGCCTCGCTCGAGGCCGACGCCCGCGATGCGATCGCCAAGGCCGGCGGGACGGTGGCAGGCTCCGTGCGGTCGCCGCTCAACACCGCCGATTTCAGCTCGTATCTGCTCGCCGCGCAGGCCTCCGGGGCCAAGGTGGTCGTGTTCGCCATCACCGGCGCCGATCTCTCGAACGCGCTGAAGCAGGCGAGCGAATTCCATCTCGCCCCGGCGCAGTATCTCGCGACCCCGATCACCTATCTCAGCGACGTCAACGCGCTGGGCCTCGACGTGGCCCACGACCTCACCTTCATGCAGTCCTGGTACTGGGACCTGAACGACGACACGCGCGCTTTCGCCAAGCGGTTTTTCGCGCTTCGGGGCCGCATGCCGAACGACAACCAGGTCGCGCTCTATTCCGCCGTCCGCCATTATCTCGAGGCCGTCGCGAAAGCGGGAACGGACGACACGGGCGCGGTTGCGGAAGCGATGCGCGCCGCGCCGATCCACGACGTCTTCACCGAACACGGGATCATCCGCCCCGACGGCCGCGTGCTCTACGACCGGTACCTGATGAAGGTGAAGTCGCCCGACCAGTCGAAATATCCGTGGGACTATTTGACGGTCGTGGCAAAAATCCCGGCCGCCGAGGCGTTCCGCCCGCCGGGCGCCGCCGGCTGCCCGCTCGGCGCGCCGTAGAGCGGCCCATGCGTCTTACCGCTTGCGGAATAACGTGGCGGTGTCGCTCAACGGCGGGAAGCGCTCATTCGAAGCCGCCACGTCGATGACCGGATTGCGCAATTGGCGGTTATTCACCTGAAGGCTCGGCGAACCGGGGCGAATCGACCCGAGGCGGCCCCTCGACGCCTGAGCGCACAAGAAATATCACGAAGCCATCGGAAATCCGTTGCGGTCACAAATGAAAAAGACGCACATCCGACAAAGCCGGTTGCGCTGCGCTTTTTCACGCGACGCTAAAGTAAGCGGCCGCCGATGATGCGGCGCCGAACAGAGGGGATCAATGACGGCAGCGCATTGGATTCGCCAAACGGAAGTATCTTGGCCGCTGGCTGCCTGGACAACCTTCGTCGTCGGAGTTGCGGTGGGCATCGCCGCCTTCGACATGCGCCAAGCCTCTGTCGATGTGGTTTTCTCCGATACATGGGGTTATATTCATATGATCGACGGTTTCCTTTCCGGAAATTTCGATCCTGCGGAGTTTTTCAAGGCCCACAATCAAAATCGGACTGCGATTCTGGTCGTCGCACTTTTGACCTCCACCCGATTTGACCATTTCAATCAAAGGAATATTGAGCTCCTAAGTCTCTTATTCGCCTTCATGACGCTGGGAAACTTTCTTTACCTAGCGTTTACGCTCATTAAGGACCGCCCGCTTGCCAAAGGCGTCATCGTGCTGATCAGCAGCCTCGCCATTTTTTCGTTAGTCCAATGTGAGAATTTCCTGCTGTCGATTAATTTTGTATTCTTTTCTACGGTCGCTTTCTCGATCACATCGATTTTTTTTATTGCGTGGTTACTTTTCGGCGACGATCGAAAAATTTCAAAGGCCGCGATATTTACCGTTTACATCGTTCTGTTTGAGCTTGCTTT
>NZ_JBKQOT010000152.1:0-3747 GCF_052145395.1 Roseiarcus sp. | reverse complement strand
GGCCGGCGGCGCCTTTGCGTGGCATGACGCGCCGGTCCGCCAGTTTGTGCTGACGCTCAGCGGTACGCTGGAATTCGTAACCCGGGACGGCGATCGTTTCACTCTCCGTCCCGGGGACGTGCTGCTTGCCGAGGACACCACTGGCAGCGGCCACAGCTGGCGTCTCGTCGACGACGAGCCCTGGCGACGCGCTTATGTGATCCTGGCGCCAGGCGCCAAAGTTCCCTTCGTCGCCGGCGCCGGCGCCTGACCTGTCGACCGGAGAGCCTCGATGACTGAAGTCGCCACGGACGTCGTCTTGATTGGCGCCGGGATTATGAGCGCCACGCTCGGTACGTTCCTGAAGGAGCTGGAGCCGTCGCTCTCGATCTCCATCTTCGAGACCCTGTCCGACTGCGCGCTCGAGAGTTCCGGGTCGTGGAACAACGCCGGGACGGGTCACGCCGCCAATTGCGAGCTGAACTACACGCCGCAACGTCCCGACGGAAGCGTCGACATCTCCAAGGCGCTCGAGGTCAACACGGAGTTCGACCTCTCCCGCCAGCTTTGGGCTTATCTCGTCAAGAAAGGCGCTATCGCCGACCCAAGGGATTTCCTTCACCCCTGCCCGCATATGAGTTTCGTCTGGGGCGACGCCAACGTCGCCTTCCTGCGTGCGCGCTTCAAGGCCATGACCGCCAGCCACTGCTATCACGGCATGGAATATTCCGAGAGCCACGCTCAGATCGGGGAATGGGCGCCGCTCCTGATGGAAAGCCGTCCAGCCGACCAGCCGGTCGCGGCAACCCGCATCATTTCCGGGACCGACGTCGACTATGGGGCGCTCACGCACCTGCTGATCGGCCATCTCGCCAAACAGCCCGGCGTCAGCCTTGGCTTCCGGCATCACGTGCGGGCGCTGAAGCAGGTCGACGGCGGGCGATGGCTGGTCGAGGTGGAGGACGTCGCAGACCATTCGGTCAAAGAGGTCTCGGCGAAGTTCGTTTTCATCGGCGCCGGCGGGGGCGCGCTGGAGCTTTTGCAAAAGTGCGGCATTCCCGAGGGCCACGGTTATGGCGGGTTCCCGGTCAGCGGCATCTGGCTCAGATGCGAAACCCCGGCGGTGGTCGATCGGCACGAGGCCAAAGTCTACGGCAAGGCGGCGGAAGGGTCTCCGCCGATGTCCGTACCGCATCTCGACACGCGAATCATCGGTGGGAAAAGGTGGCTGCTGTTCGGCCCCTACGCCGGTTTCACCACCCGGTTCCTGAAGCACGGCTCGTTCACCGACCTCATCCGCTCGATCGAACCCGGCAACATCCTGCCTATGCTCGCCGTTGCGAAGGACAACGTGGACCTGGTCGAATACCTTGTCGGCCAGGTGCTGCAGAGCAAACGGCATCAGTTCGCCGTGTTGCAGAACTTCTATCCGACAGCGGATCGGGACGAGTGGAGCCTCGCGGTGGCCGGAGAGCGGGTGCAGATCATCAAACCGGACGCGGCGCATGAAGGCGCGCTCGAATTCGGAACCGAACTCGTCGCCTCGGAAGACCGCTCAATCATCGCCCTGCTCGGCGCCTCGCCGGGCGCCTCGACGGCGACGTTCATCGCGCTCGGAGTCCTGAAAAAATGTTTCCCCGAGCAGCTGACCGACAGCGCGTGGCTGCCGAAGCTGAAGGAGATTATCCCCACCTTCGGCGTCAATCTCATCGAGGATGCGGAAGCCTGCCGCCGGATCCGAGCAGAGACCGCGCCGGTGCTGAAGATCGACAATATTTGAGGGGCCCGCGCGGGTCGCCGACGCGCGAATCGGCGCACTCGCGCGCGTTTTTGGCGGAGGCGCCGCGCCGAACGCCCATCGTTCCTTCCGAAGGCGGATCGAGCCCCCGGACTGTGTCCGGGGGTATGGTTCGGGCTGGCGCCGCTCGGCGGCGAAAAACCCATGATAGCGGTCCAGCTCCCGCACAATTTTGACCACGCGGTCGACCGCCCTGAGGTTCATGGCCCCCATGGCGATGTGGGCCACCGGCAGCCGCCTCGTCGAGACGGCTGAACTGGATCGCCAAAACCTCCTCGGGCATGCGGCGCGTCCGGATCTCGACGGGCGGAATCGACCAGGAGCGGGAGTTCGTCGCGACCAGCTCAACGGCACAAATCGACGTCAACCGGTCGCTCCAGATCGCTTCGATGCAGGCCGAGGCTGAAAGCGGTAATTCGGCTCTGTTCCTCGCGATCGGCATCGGACGCGGACAAACGGCCGCTCTGACATTGGCGGCTGCTACCGAAACGTTTGTCGCTTCGCACTACAGGGGTAGACGCTCTTTGCCGTTCCTCAAGCTGTCCTCCCCTCGTGAAGGCCAATGTGTGAGTTCTCGGATGGTTATTGTTGTTGCCGAACGGACCGCCCAACCAGCTACCTGAACTCACGCCATCGGAGTTTGCATTCCGCGACCGTTTGACGCGGCGCCAAAGCTCTATAGGTCCTCCCTTCGCGTTGCTGCATTGAAAAAGGCGACTGACTGCAACCCGATCCGCAGCAATGGAGGTTAGATCATGGACTCGGCGCCGGGGCGCTATGGCAAGCTCGCGCAAAGATTATTGCCGATAGACGTTGGCTTCGAGACTGCCACTTGCGAAAAAAGCAGGACCGGTCCAACAGAGGTGGCGTTCCAGTCAGCACAGCCGCTGCCGACCGCGGAATCCGAGACCGGCTTGACGGGACCCGCGCAAATTTCTGCGCGAACCCGTCTGGCGTACGGGCTTCTGAAGGCGGCGATAGACGAGGCAGCTCAGTCTATCCAAGCCAATAACGTGCAGTTTGCCGTCGAAGGTCGGCGCCTTCAGGCCCGCGCGACCGAGTCCATTTACGCCAGCGCGCTTGCGACGATCGAATTCATGGACGCGGTTCGCGCCGACGGACCAACGAACCTGGCGCAAACGCAAAACGCACAGAGCCGCCGCCAGCGCGAAGCCCTGAACGACGAAGTTATCGATTTCCTTGCGGCGGCGCGAAATATGATCTCGGCTTTGACCGCGCCTCTTTCCGGTCCCATTGTGGACTGCTCAAAGGCCGGCGGCTGCCAAACGGCTCCCTGCGAACCGCAGAACGTTGTCGAACGCCTGAAATCACTAACGGAGCGGCAGAGAGGCGTGCTCGAACTTATTGCGGATGGGCTGCCAAACAAAATCATCGCGTACAAGCTGGGCCTTTGTGAAACGACGGTCAAAGCTCACGTCAGCGAAATACTTCGCAAGCTATGCGTCCATAGTCGCGCCCGCGCGATCGTTCTCCTCGGAAACATCAATTTGCGGTCGATCGGTTCGTCAAACGCTGACGCAAAATCCGCAGGACGATGACCCGGTCCTCCCCCATCGCTTGGGACGCGACAGCAAGAGAAAAAACGGCCGTTTCAAAGGGCGGCTCCTCGAGACCAATTATTCGAATCGATTTGACCCGTGACGCCCTCGACGAATGGCCGCAAAATGCGACTACAGCCGTCCCCGACGTGAGACTCGATGAGCGGAGTTGGCGCGACGGTCGCGACGTCTCCCGACTGGCGCCCGGCAACCGTCAGACTCGAGCCCCTACGACAATCCCGCCCCGCCCCCCGCCCTCTCGCGCAACGCCAGCCAGCCGCCGCAGGCGACCACCAGCGCGGCGCCGATCAGGGTCGCGGCCGGGGGAGCGTCGCCGAAGACGAGCAGCCCGGCCACGATCATCCAGAGAAGCTGGGTGTAGGTGAACGGGGTCAGCACCGGCGCCGGCGC
>NZ_JBKQOT010000151.1:0-3727 GCF_052145395.1 Roseiarcus sp. | reverse complement strand
CTCGGTCAAGACGATCTGGAGCTTGCAATACATTCTCGGGTGCTCGCTTGTTCTGTTTCTCATCGGCATTCCGCTGATGAAACACGCGCGCAAAATCATCGTCGTGCAGTAGGGAGCGTCGTCGTCTCCCGCGGGAGCGGCCCGCGGGTGCGCCCCTCTCTGCGCCGCCATCGACGAAAAGCGGCGTCCCATTCCCTCACAAGAGGAGGCCATATGTTTACAGACGAAACGCGGGGCCGGCTCCGCCGGCCCGTTGCTGCGCCGCTATATCCCCATGCACATGTAGGAGACTTTGTCCGAGGGCGTCAGAGCGCCGGATGCAGTGAACGTGACCCCGGTTGTCGACACGGAAGTCGCGCGCATCGTGACGGCGCTCGTCTCGTCTTGCGCGAAACAGACGGGAGCGTTCGCCCACGCATTCGAACCGTTGAACGAGACCACGACCGTGGTTGACGGCGATGGGCCGACCGTGATCCGGCCTGCATTATTGTGACAGGTCGAGGCGACCGTGCACGACGCGCCGGCGCCCGCCGTCACGGACGCGATGAGGTTGGACGCAGCTTGAACGTTTCCGGAAAGGCTGAGACCGTCGTTTCCCTCGCCGATGGTGGCGTTGCCGCCGGTCGAGACCGTCAGCCAGTTCGCAGAGGCGGCGGCGTCCCCAATGCCGAAAGCGTTGCCTGTGGATTTTCCAATCGTCCACTTGCTGTTGCCGGCGTCCTGGAAATAGATCGTGTCGGATTGACCGCCGTAGTTTGCATTCAGATAGACGTTCGTGCCGTTGGGTCCAGTTGTCTCGACCTCCACGGCGCCACGAAATATCGTTCCGAAGGTGTCGTTTTCACCGATCGTGCAACTCGCGCCGGTCGAGCACGTCATGAGCGCGGAACTGGAATTCGCGCTATCCCAGATGCCGAAACTATTCGAGGTGCTGTTGCCGATCTGCCACTTGGGCGCTCCGTTCACGTCGAACCACAGATACCCGCCTTTCCCGGCGCCGTCGTTGATGCTGACATTCAACTGACTGGCGTCGGTCGTCGAGGTCTTGAGATTGAACGTCGAGCCGTTGAACGTCATGCTGGAATTGTCGGTCTCGCCCCATTGGCAGACGCCGCCGGTGGCGCAGGACATCAGCCAGTAGGACGAATTGGCGCTGTCCCAGATAGTGAGCTGTGGGTTTGAGCCATTGTAGGCCATCCCTAGTTGCCATTTGTTCGTCCCGAGCCCGTCTTGGAAATAGATGCTGTCATTGTAGCTGGAGCCGCCGGCGTCGGCCAGGACGAGCCCTACGCTCCCTGACTGGTTTTTGAAGGTCAAGCCATTCGCCGTGTAGAGCTGGTTGTAAGCGTTGGCATTGGCGCTGAACTCGTTTGCGTGATTGCCCCAGATGCTCGCGGTCGAGAAAATGTTGTAGGTCGAGACCTCGGCCTCGACACCTCCGCCGTAGCCGGAATGACCGGACTGATAGGTCGTGCAAGCCGTTCCGAAACTGCTGTTCCCGTTGGCGTTGATGGCCTCGGTCGTGTCGATGCGGAGGTAAGCGGACGAGGTATCGACCTCGACGCCGGAGCCGCAATTGTTGTAGATCGCATTGCCGCGGAGAACTACGGTCCCGGCCCAATTCTCGATGCGAACGCCAGGGCCGGCCGAGGTCGATCCGACCCATCCGGCGACGTCGATCATGCCGCCCGCGGACAGCGTGTCGTTGACGAGGATTCCGTTGTTCGTGTTGCTGTCGAAGGCGCAAGTCGAGCCCTCGTCGAACTCCCGGTTGCCGGTCGACACGATCGCGGTGTCGATCAGAACACCGTTCCCGTTGCCGGCGATGTTGGTTTGATCGCAGCGGACGCCGCCGAAGCCACCCGCTATGTGGATGCCGTTGACCCAACCCGAGCCGATGCTGCCGCCGACGATGCGGACTTCGGCGGTCGCCCCGAGATTGGAGTTGATGCGGACGCCATCGCCGCAGTTCTGCGCCGAATACGCGTTGATGTTCGTCAAGTCGCCCTCCGCGCCGTTCATCCAGATGCCGCCGCAGAAATTGCCGTCGTTGGCGTCGAGGTAGGCGTCCTGGTCGATCGACACGCCCTGAAGGAAGGAGGCGAAGGCCCCGTTGAGCTGCAGGGCGAAGCCGCCCGTCATCGTGGTCGACGAGCCGAGGCGGAAGTCCCGCAGCGTCACGCCATAGACCGCCGCCGTGTTCGGCGCGTTGATCGTCAGCAGCGTCGCCGTCGTGGACGTCCCGGCGTACTTGAATTCTGTCGACAGCGGCCCGGCGCCTTCGATGGTGTAGTGCGAGGCCGCGCCGACCGTGAGCGGCGCGGAAAAGAGGCAGGCGCCCGCCGGCGCGACGAGCTTCACGCCCGGGGCGGCCTTGCCTAGCCACGCCTGAATGGCCGCGGTGTCGTCATGCGCGGGGTTGCCATCGCAATACGCCCCAAAGTCTGTCTTCAGATTGAACGTGACGCCGAAGTCGGTCGCCCGGTCAGCCAACGTCGGCGCGCTTTGCGCGCCCGTTCCGGTCACCCTGTTCGTCCCTATTGGCGAAGCGACGCAGGGGGACCCCGCGTCCTGGATCCCGTTCGCGCCCCAGATGAGGCAGTCGCCGGCCGTCGCCGATCCGTTGAGGAGCGTGACTCCGCCGCTCGAGTTGGCGGGATTGGCGATTGCTGACGAAAGCCCCGCGCCGAGCGAAAAGCCCGGAAGGGTGGGGAGCAGTAGCGCGCTCATCTGCTGGGCGTGCGGCTGGGCGACGAGCCCCAATGAGACGGCGATGAAAGGAAACAAACGCTTCACGGGAATTCTCCGGGTCATGCGTCTCGGCCGTCGAGATCGCGGGAGAGGCGGGTTGACGGCCTGTGAGGTCTGGCAAACCGGAATTGCCCGCCGCGGCTCGCGACGCGTGCGGACCACGGTCCGCGCGTCGCAAGCGCAGTTTTGCGCCAGCCGCCGCCGGTGCGAGCAAAACTCCAGAGTGAGCCAACCCACCGTACTCTGTTGTGCCATGAGCTCGCCTCTCGGGTCAAGAAATTGTTCTCTTTTTGTTCTAAAAAGCGCGGCGGCGATCGAGAGCAGCCTCGATGACAGCGTGATTCGTGGGTCCATGAGGGCAACAGGTCACCGCGACGAGTGACGGTGCGTCCGGTCGCTGTGACCTCGCGAGCGTGGCACGGGCGCCGAAATGTTGAGTTCCCAGCGTGTGTAAAGTACGTTGAACAGCGTTTTGACCTAGGGGTAAGAAATGCCTGCTTTACCGATCATTGAAACGGCTGAGCCACGTTCGACGGCGGAGGCGATCCGTCTGGTGATTTGGGACCTTGATGAGACTTTTTGGAAAGGGACATTGACCGTAGGGGGGATCCAATACGATGAAATTAGCCATGACATCGTCATCGAGCTCTCGCACCGCGGGATAATCAACTCAATTTGCTCTCGAAATGACTTCGACTCGGTAGCGAAGATTTTACAGGAAAGGGGAATTTGGGACTACTTTGTCTTTCCCAGTGTAGACTGGACGCCGAAAGGACAAAGAATCAGGAGAATCGTCGAGGCTGTCCAACTCCGCCCCGAAACTGTCCTTTTCATCGACGATAATCCAATGAATCGGGCGGAGGCTCTTCAAGCCGTTCCCGGTCTTCAAGTCGCATGCGAGAATCGCGTACAAGAATTGCTTTCCGATCCGGTAACCGTTCACTTCCCCCATTTTCGTTGGTCGCGTGAGGTGGAA
>NZ_JBKQOT010000150.1:0-5275 GCF_052145395.1 Roseiarcus sp. | reverse complement strand
AAAATCAGGTTTCAATTTGCCGATTTCTCGCCCCACGATGTTAACGTGTACCATAGTGTGCTCTCGGAGCCCTATGACGCGCTGATATTACGGGGACATCGGTCCCCGCGACCAGGAAGGGGTGAGGAACGCCCGCAGGTCGCTCATCAGGCCGGGACGTTGCCGCGTCTCCGCAAGCGCGGAAAGAAAGCTTTCCGCCCAATGTTCGACATCATGGACCAGGAGATGCTTGAGCATGGGGCCGTGGCGTTCGCGCCGCTCGGCCAAAGGCATTTCCAATGCGCGCTTCAGCGCCGCTGCCACGGCCTCGCTATCGTGAGGATTGACGATCAGCGCCCCGGTGAGTTCCGCAGTCGCGCCGGCGAATTGCGAAAGGACGAGCACTCCCGGATTCTCCGCATCCTGCGCCGCGACATATTCCTTGGCGACGAGGTTCATGCCCTCCCGAAGCGGCGTAACCAACGCCACATCGGCTGCGCGGTAGATGCCCGAGAGCGCGGTGCGTGAATGGTAACAATTGACATAGCGTATCGGCGTCCAGGACGCCTCGCCATAACGGCCGTTGACTCTGGCGGTCAGCGTCGTCGCTTCATTCTCGGTCGCGGCTTGGTCCGTGATATCGGAACGGCTTCCTGGCGTGATCTGCAACAGGGTGACCCGTGATCGCCACTCTGGGTTGAGTTCGAGAAAGCGGTCGAAAGCGTTGATGCGTTGCACAATGCCCTTGCAACAATCGAGGCGGTCGACGCCAAGCACGAGACGCAACCCCTTGAGGCTTTCTCCGATTTCCCTGGCGAGCGGCGAACGCGCGGCATTGCGCGCGAGGCGCGCGTAAGTGGCAGTCTCGATACTGACCGGAAAAGCGCCGATGCGGGTCTGGCGTCCGTGCACTTCGAAAGTGAGGGCGCGCGCAGCCTTGGCGCCCGGTATCGTCAAGACGTATGCTGCGAAATTATCGCGATCGTTCTCGGTCTGAAAGCCGACGAGATCATAGTCTGTAAGGGCGCCGAGGATCTCCTGGTGGTGCGGCAATGTGCGCAGAATATCCAAGGGAGCGCAGGGGATGTGCAGGAAGAAACCAATCGGATTGAGATGCCCTCGGGCGCGCAGTTCGCGGGCCAACGGCATCAGGTGGTAATCATGCACCCAAATGACATCGTCTTCTCTGACGAAGGCGCTGAGTCTTTCGGCGAAAAGGCGATTGACCCGCATATAGCCTGATTGATTGGCGCGCGAATATTCCTGCAAATCGACCCGATAGTGCAAGATTGGCCACAAGACCCGATTCGCCAGCCCATTATAATATTCCTCAAAATCATTTTTCGACAGATCTATGATGGCGTAGGTTATATGATTGCGCTCGACGGTGCGCGGTTCGGCTGGCTCTGTGTCGTCGATCTTGCCGCTACAGCCAAACCATACGCCTGTGCGGTTTCTCAGCGCAGCTTTCACAGCGACCTCGAGTCCCCCCGCGATCTGTTTGTTGCCCTGCTCAGGCACGGCTACTCGGTTTGAGACAATGATCAGACGCGGGCCTCTGCTTCCTCCCTGCTCGACGACGCGGCGTTGGTGATCCCCGCCATCGTTGTCTCGACTGGGCGCGGTTCCTGTGGCCTCCTCCTGAGCGCCGATCGTCCGATCCAGTACGCTGGATCCCCCATCGGCGCGTGCTCGCACTGTCGCCATGGACCAGCTGCCCAGTGCGATCAGACTGCTTGCGATCAAGTTATGTTCCAGCATACCTCCGCCTCTTGCGAGCTTGATACGAGTCAGAGAATACCGGTTCCCGCCGTGGCGATAGGGTCGGATTTTACCTATGGGACCGGGAAAGACGAGTGTCCCCTCAGGACGTCGCCCTCGAGCGCCTCCTCCACGATCAGGACGCGGCGCCAAGCGAACGGGGACGCGGCGCGTCGGGCGATGCATCTTTCAAGCCCGCCCTCACAGGAGGAGGAAAACCCGAGGGTCTCACGCCAAAACCAGATAGCCGGCAAAGGAGCCGTGATTTCGGATAGGTGAGTAGATTCCGAGCCTGGCCCTATCAAGAGTTGAATGCTAGCGTGTAAAGACTTGTCGCCCGTGTCGCCCCTGTCGCGAAAGTGTGAGCCGGGGGACACTTACCTTGATGCATATGGCCACAGTTTTCCGGGTCGAATCCATGTGAAAATTACGTTCGACCGGAAACCGGACGTTCTCCCGGGATTAGGAATGTCGGTCGAGCCGCCCACTACGATTCGATAGAACGCACCCGGGACGGCGGGGACCCCGCCCGCGGCGGCGCTTTGATCCAAGAACGAAATTGAACACAGGTTGCGGCTGTCCGGGCGCCGTCGCCTGTAAAACGGCGGGTATTTTAGCGGCCGCTTCGGCATGTTCAGCGAGCGCCGCAGGTGACATGCCGAGCGCGCCCTCAAAGGAGCGGTCGGGCGCCTTCATCAGTTGGCGAAGCAACTCCGCGCCGCGCCCGGCGTGCCGCAAAGCCACGGCATGTTTCCCGTCCCGTATCTTGACGCCCGCTGCTGACAACAAGATCAACGCCTTGAAGAGCATACGCAACGAGCTACCTCGCTCCGCAACTCGCCAAAGGCTTTCCCAAGCCTCGTGAGCCTCCCAGTAATAGCCGTGATTGAAGAGATCGAGACCCCAGAGGAATGAGTCTGAGCGAAACGACGCCTCCGCGGCAACGGGAATCGGTTCGACATGGTAGCTATGTCCCGTGGGATCGCGCGTGGGATGCGGTTCCCGACCCGGCAGATACGCGTAGGGCGGAAAGCACTTCTGCGATAGCCAGCGCGGACGTAGCATCGAACCATAACCATCAGGTATTATCGGGACCTTTGCGCAGCCGTACGCTCATAACGCCATAGGCATTACGATATCGACTGTCACCCCGTCATCGCAGCGCCAGTCCATGCTCCACATGCGTGCTCAGCGACGAGCCAGGCCGGCCTAGCCTCTGCCAGCAGAGGGTGATGTGGGGCCGATGTACTGCTTGGCCAGATGCAACTGATAGCGGTGGTCCCGCCCGAATTCTCTGGCATTTCGAAGTAGACCAACGGCGGCGGGTGCGAAAGCTGTCTCCGATGGCCTTGGGCCGAGATTTGGCTGGCTCTTTCAGGTCCTATGACATACTTGCGATCCACGCATATCCTAGATTTATCGCGCAGAGAATGCTGAGATAATAAGATCGCCGCAGGCTGGAGGGACCTGCGATGAGGAGTCCGTCAGCGATCATGACGGACAGCAACACTGTCCCGGCGGCGAGGCCCGCGCCGAGCACCCCGGGGTCGTTGCGGCCGAGAAGCAGCGTGAGCGCCATCAGGATGATCGTTCCGCCGAGCAGAATCCACAGCAGCATCAGGCCCCGCCGGACCCCCAGGCGGTGCGTCAACCCGTCGACGCCCACAAGTCGGTCCCGCTCAACATCCGGAAGCGTGTTGGCGATGTTGAGGGCCACGGCGAGCAGCGCGAGCAGCGGATAGGCGAGTAGCAGCGCAGGGGTAAAAGTCCCCTCGGCGATGAAGGCCCATATCGGGAGAGACGGGTAGAAGAACACGAACGGGAGCCAACTGATCACCGTCGCCTTGGCCCAGAAATTATAGGCTAGCCCGGCGAGCCAGAGGGGAACGATCATCGCCGCGGCGGCAATATTGAAATAAAGCGCCGCCACCACGGAGAGCGCCGCGGCGCCGATCCAGGCGACGAGCGCCGCCCCGCGTGGCACATCGCCGGCCGCGAGCGGCTTTTCAGGACGGCCGGAGGCCCTGTCCACGGCCTCGTCGCAATAATCGTTCATCGCGCCAATGGAATAGAGCAGGAGGTAGAATACGAGAAACGCGACGAAGAGGTCGACAAGCGGCGCACGGCCATTCCGTGCAGTCGCGACGAATAGGACGACCGCGGCAGCCGTCGCGAAAGTCGGCAGCGGATGACCCAGACGATAGAGCCCACGTACGTAACGCCCGCGGCGCCACGACGGCCCGTCGGTTGCGGTCGGCAAGAGCGGCTTCATTGTGATCCTTCCCGCGGTCGATCCCAGCCTTGTCTTGCGATCATGCAGTCGCTCCTCGCTTGTTACTCACGCTCGCCTCGGGCGGAGACGGAAAGGCACAGACCGTTCCGGCTGCATGCTGACGACAGCGGCCGGAACGACTGGCCGCAGATCGGCAAGGCCAAGCTCGAAGGTCTGGACGAGGATGGCCAGCACCAGCACGGCCTCGGCGAGCCCGAACTGGGCCCCGACACAAACTCGGGGCCCAGCGCCGAACGGCATGTACGCGTAGCGTGCAACCTGCCGATCGCCGAGAAAACGCGTCGGATCGAAGGCGTCCGGGTCCGCCCAACGTCGCCGGTGACGGTGCAAAACCCACGGAGAAATGATGACCAGTGTCTCCCGAGGGATTTCGACTGCGCCGCAGCGATCGGCCCCGACGGCCTGCCGGGCGATCAGGAAGGCGGGCGGGTAGAGGCGCAGTGTCTCGGATACGACCGCTCGCGTGAACGGTAGCCGCTGAAGGGCGGCGCCGGCTGAAGCCGACCCGAGATCGAGGCCCCGAACCTCAGCAGCAATGTGAGCCTGCGCCGCCGGCGCTGCCGCCACCAGAAATGCTGACCAAAAGATGGCGAGAGCTGTGGTTTCGTGCCCGGCCAGGATCATGGTCGCCACTTGGTCACGCAGCTGATCCGGCGAGAGTCCGAGCCCGGTGTCGGGGTCACGGGTGGCCTTCAGAAGGTCAAAGAGGTCGCGGGCGGCATCCTCGGCAGGCGCTTCCGGCCGGGCGGCGACGACCGCGTCCATGAGCCTGGTCCACCGGGACCGGAAGAGGCGGCGGGCGATGTCGCGCGGCGAGGGAACGGTCCGCGGCAGAAGGATGTCGAGGACGCCCGGCCGACCAAGCCATGGTCGGTAACTCTCGATCATGGACCGGAGTGCCGCGCCGTAGGGCCCCAGATCGAGCGAAAACATCGAGCGGGCGGCGATCTCGAGCGAGAGATGCTGCGCCGTCGCGAGCAGATCCGTCGTGTCCGCGCGCGCAGCCCTCAGCTCGGCCATAGTCTCGTGCGTCGCGCCGGCGACATGGCGCGACAAAACGGGCAAGAACCGGTTCGCGAAGGCCGGCGCCACGGTGCGCCGCTGCTTCTTCCAGTCGTCCCCTTCGCTGAGCAGCAGCCCGTCGCCGACGATCGGCGCGAGGATGCGGACCGTCGGCGGCGGCCGGCGATAATTCTCAATATTGTCGACCAGGACCCGTTGGATAGAATCGGCGCCGTTGAG
>NZ_JBKQOT010000149.1:0-4605 GCF_052145395.1 Roseiarcus sp. | reverse complement strand
CTCGAGGCCGAGCACACCTGCATGGCGATGCGGGGCGTGCGCAAGCAGGGGGCGTCGACTGTGACGACCCAGTTCAGCGGCGCCTTCCGCGACGACCCGAACGAGCAGATGCGCTTCTTCAGCCTGCTGCGCGGCGCGCGCTCCCCATGAGCGGCGCCCCGGACCGTGAAGAGGGCCTCGCGTTTCAGCCGAAATTCGGCCTGGACGGCCTTGCGACATGCGTGACGGTCGACGCCGCGCGCGGCGATATTCTGATGGTTGCGCACATGAACGCCGAGGCGCTCGAGGCGACGCTGAAGACCGGCGTCGTCCACTACTGGTCGCGTTCGCGCGGGGCGCTGTGGCGCAAGGGCGACACGTCGGGCCAGACCCAGACGCTCATCGAGATGCGGGTCGACTGCGATCAGGACGCCTTTCTGGCCTTCGTCGAGGTCGGCGGCGACGGCGGCGCGTGCCACACGGGCAGACGTTCCTGCTTCTACCGCCGGGTCGAGGCGGGCGCGGCCGGATCGCGGCTGTCCTTCGTCGAGGGCGCAAAGGGCGAAAGGTGACGCCCGGCTGGAACCTCGCGCTTTCTGAACGGTTTGTGATCTTTATGTGTAACGGTTTGTGACCTTTAAGTGTATGGCGTCGCGGCGTGGACGGGACTACATTCCCGTCATCACGCCGCCAAAACGTCAGGTTCGATGAGCTTCCATGTTTTGGGCGCCCTATTGGAAAGCTGATTCCGATTCCGCCTCGACCGGGGGACGTCCCCGTTCGACCAGGATCGGCGTTGTGCTCGGGGCGGGCGCGGCGCGGGGCTGGGCGCATATCGGCGCGCTGCAGGAGCTCAACGCCTTCGGCATCCGGCCCGAAATCGTCGTCGGCTCCTCGATCGGGACGCTGGTCGGCGGCTGCTACGCGGCGGGCAAGCTCGACATGCTGGAATCCTTCGCCCGTTCGCTGACCCGGCGGCGGATGCTTGGCCTCATCGACTTCTCGTTTGCCGGGGCCGGCCTGATCGGCGGCGAGCGCATGCGCGCCAAGCTCGAGGCGGAACTCGGCGGGCTCCGCATCGAGGATCTGCCGATCCGTTTCGCCGGGGTGGCGACGGAGGTCGGCGGCGGGCACGAGATCTGGCTGCAGCGCGGCCTACTGGTCGAGGCGATCCGCGCCTCCTACGCGCTGCCGGGGGTGTTCGAGCCGGTGCGGATCGAGGGCCGCTGGATGTTCGACGGCGCGATTGTCAATCCTGTGCCGGTCAGCGTCGCCCGGGCGCTCGGCGCCGAGCGCGTGATCGCGTTCAACATTTCGAGCGACAGCGCCGGCCGCGGCACCGCGATCCAGGAGCCGTTTGGCCGCATGGAGCCGCCGCCCACCCTGGTCGAGCCGGCCAACGACTCGAGCGGCGTCATCGCGCGGTGGTGGCGCGGCGCAGCGCGGCCCGCCGCCGACCCGGACGCAGCGCCCCCCGGGCTGATGACCGTGATGGTCAACGCCTTCGACATCCTCCAGGATCGGATCATGCGCTCGCGGCTCGCCGGGGACCCGCCGGACGCCCTGATTCAGCTCAAGGTCGGCAAGATCGGCATGTTCGAGTTCAACCGCGCCGACGAGCTGATCGCAATCGGCCGTGACGCGGTCCGCAAAGCGGCGGCCGAAATCGCCGACCACATCGAGGCGCCGCGGATCGAATCCGCCGGAGAATGACCGCCGCCGCCGGGATTGTCAGGCGGTGGAGATATACTCGCGCAGCGCCTGCCTCTCGCTGTCGATCGCGCTGACGTGCCGCTTGACGACGTCGCCGATGGACACGAGCCCGATTAGCCGCCCGTCCTCGACGACCGGCAGATGGCGGAAGCGGCCTTCCGTCATCGTCGTCATCAGGTGATCGATCGTGGCGTCGCGCGTGACCGTGATGACCTTGGGCGTCATGTGGCGCGACACCTGATCATCGAGGGCCGCCGCGCCGTTCTGGGCGATGACCCGGACCACGTCGCGTTCGGAAAGAATGCCGAGGACGTTCATTGAGGCGTCTGTGACGACCACCGCGCCCACGCCCTTGGCGGCGAGCATGTCGACGGCTTCCTTGAGCGTGCGGTGCGGCTGCGTCGTGAAGACCTCGCGCCCCTTTTCAGCGAGTATGCGCGCAACTGTCATTCCGTGTCTCCCTCTTCCGGCGGCCTTGTGCCCGGCCGCGTGGATTGGAGAGGATGCGCCGGTCGCGCCGGTCAATCAAGCAGATTTTAGTGTCGCACAGCCTTGCAGCGGCGTCACCGCAGGCCGCCGTCGACGAGGAAGCACTGTTTGGTGATCATCGCGCTGTCGTCGGACGCCAGAAACAGCGCCAACCGCGCGACGTCCTCCGCCACCAGGGAGCGGTTCAGGCACTGGCGCGCGCGAAAATCGGCGATCTCCTTCTCGCTCATCCAGAGCCGGCGCTGGCGCTCGGTGATGACGGCGCCCGGAGCGATGGCGTTGACGCGAATGTTGTCCGGACCGAACTCTCTGGCGAGGCTCTTCGTCAGGCCGACAACCGCGGCCTTGGCGGCCGAATAGACCGAGAGCCGTGCGATGCCGAGCATCCAGGCGGTCGACGAGAAGTTGACGATCGCCCCGCCGCCGAGTTCGCGCATCGAGCGGCGCGCGACCTGGGCGGCGAAGAACTGGTGCTTCAAATTGACCGCCATCGCCCGGTCCCAGTCCTCCTCGCTGACCTCGTCGGCATCCTCGCGCTGATCGTTGGCGGCGTTGTTGATCAGCACCCCGATCGGTCCGAGCCGCTGGCGCGCCTCCTCCATCGCCGCCTCCAGCGCGTTGATGTCGGTCAGGTCGCATTTGATGAAGAGGGGCGCCTGGCCCGACGCCGCGAGCCGGCTGGCCAGCGCCCTCGACGGCTCGGCCTCAACGTCGACGAAGGCGACGTTGGCCTTTTGCAGCACGAAGGCCTCGACCATCGCCGCCCCGATCCCCGACCCGCCGCCGGTGATGAAGACAACCTTGTCGTGCAGGGACGGGTAGCGGGCGTAGGGCATGGCGGTCTCGTCGCAGGAGGCGTCGGGTCCAAAGCGGCCCGCTCGCGGTTTTGGTCGCGCTGGTTTCCTTACAGGGACTTACCTGTCAAATTCTGCCTCTTTTTTCAAATGGTCGCGGACTGCTTCGCCTTTGCTCGCGCAGGAGCGCCATTCCAGAGCCCACAAATAACCTTTATAATCTGTATTTACGGCACCGACGCCGTCATCGTTTCGCGCCCCGCATCAGCGCCAAAAGCCCCTTCATCAGCGCCGCGGGGCTCGGCGGGCAGCCGGGGATGACGAGGTCGACCGGAACGACGCCGGCGACGCCGTTCATGACCGCATAGCTCCCGGCGAACACGCCGCCGTCGGCGGCGCAGGCGCCGCAGGCGACGACCCATTTTGGCGCCGGCGTCGCGGCGTAAGTGCGTTCGAGCGCTTCGCGCATGTTGAGCGTCACCGGCCCTGTCACCAGCAGGACGTCGGCGTGGCGGGGCGAGGCGACGAAGCGGAATCCGAACCGTTCGATATCGTAGAAGGCGTTGTTGAGCGCGTGGATTTCCAGTTCGCAGGCGTTGCACGAGCCGGCGTCGACATGGCGGATCGCGAGGCTTCGCCCGAGCGTGCGGTCCGCCGCCTCCTTCACCGTCGCGGCGAGCGCCGCGAGTTCCGGATCGTCGGCCCCGGGCGCCGTTTCGGTCAGGGGGGGCCTCAGGCCCTGCAGCAGCGTGTCGCGCATGGCTAAAGGTCACACCCCGAATAGGAGCCGTTGAACGACTTGTTGCACAAGGGGAAGTCGGCGACGATGTTTCCTTCGATCGCCGCCTCCAGGAGCGGCCATTGCAGCCATGAGGCGTCGCGCAGGTGGCAGCGGGCGACCGCGCCGTCGTCGGCGAGCCGGACATGGGCGAAGACGTCGCCGCGGAAGGCCTCGACCAGCGCCCATCCCTCGCCAGCGCCCTTCGCAGGAAGCGCCGCCCGGATCGGACCCTCGGGCAGGCGCTCGAGCATCTTCTCGATCAACTCCAGGCTCTCGCCGACCTCGGCGATGCGAACCCAGATCCGGGCATTGACGTCGCCCGCCTTGCGGGTCGGCACCTTGAAAGACAGGGCGTCGTAAGGCGGATAGGGATGATCGCGGCGCGCGTCGAAATCGCGGCCCGAGGCCCGCCCGACCACGCCGCCCGCGCCGAACGTGCGCGCAAGCTCGGCTTTCAGCACGCCGGTCCCGACCGTCCGATCCTGAAGGGACGCGGTGTTGTCATAGAGCCGCACGAGCTTCGGGAAAGTCGCCCTGGCCTCGGCCACGAGCGCCAGGATCCCCGCCGCGCCCTCGGGGGCGATATCGACGGCGACGCCGCCGGGAACGACCGCGTCCATCATCAACCGATGTCCGAACGCGCTCTTCGCCGCGCGAAGAGTGCGCTCGCGCAAAATCCCGCAATGGGCGAGCATCAGGGCGAAGGCGGCGTCGTTGCAGATGGCGCCGATATCGCCGAAATGGTTGGCGAACCGCTCGAGATCGGCCAACACGCCGCGTAAGGCATGCGCCCGCGGCGGCGCCTCGGCGCCGAGCGCCCCCTCGACGGCGCGGGCGAAGGCGATCGCG